>NZ_JAYKBQ010000001.1:0-223741 GCF_035282425.1 Parvimonas sp. M20
CATCAAATTTTTTATTCCAACGCATAAGGGAAGCTTTAGATATTTTATATTTTCTACAAACAAAGCTAACAGAATTATCGTTTCTGTAAGTTTTAACGGCATGGTATCTTGTTTGAAGTAAATGAGGGATATAACGTTGGTCGAGTTTTATATTTTCTTGATTTTGTGATATAATATTATTCATAAAAGAGAGTTCCTTTCTAGTTAATTTTTTTGTTTTAATAATTATACAGGATATTCTCTTTTTTTGTACCCTTGGTCTCACATCAATTGTATCATAACATATTTTTTATATTAATTTAAAATGCAACGTGCATTTTTTGTTTTTTTATGATATAATAAATAAAAATAAAATTGATTAAAGTAATATGTTTTAAATTTACAAGGGTGATTATATGCTTAGACTATCTAAATATTTTAGTTCGGTTAAATTGGATGATGATTTGTATGCGATTTTTAATAGATTATATTTTAAAATTTTGTATGTAAGAGAATTTGAACTTAAAAAAATATTAAATTATGACATCGATATGGAAATATTATCTTTAATGATAGATTATTATATATATTCTTCAGAAGAAATGGATAATTATATTTATGAAGAAATTATTAAGTCTTTTACAGAAGATAGTTCTATAAGAACTATATACATAATACCATCAGAGTTTTGTAATATGAATTGTAAATATTGTTTTATATATAATAATTCAAATAATAAAATAAAAACAATTATGGATATTAATATAGCTGAAAAAATAATATATAAAATTTCAAAATATATGAGATATATTAATAATGATAAAATTATGATTCAATTTTATGGAGGAGAACCAACTTTAAATTGGAATATTATAGAATATATTGTAAATAATTTAAAGAACTATAATATAGATTGGTCTATTATAACTAATGGAACAAATTTTAATAATAAAATGATTGATTATATCAAAAGAAATAATATATCGGTAGGTTTATCTTTAGACGGACCGAATTTTATTAATGATATAGATAGAATATATACTCAAAAAAGTATTAATTTTTCTAAAATTGTTGAAAATTTAGACAGATTGTTATGTAAAAATATTAATTTATCAATATCATTGACTTTAACTATGAATGTTATAAATAACAAAGAAAAAGTATTAAATTGGATTAAAACTTTAGGCGTAAAAGGTGTAAATTATAATTTATTACATTTTAGGAATGTAGAAACTGATTTTTTGAAAAAATATTATTCAGATTCTACTAATTTTATTATAGATAGTTATAATACAATAGGGGATAAAATCTATGAAGATAGAATTAATAGGAAAATTTTATCTTTTAATAATAGAATTTTTAAATATAGTGATTGTTCTGCAGGTGCCGGAAAACAAATAACTATTAATTCAAGTGGGGATATTGTATATTGTAATTGTGATTTTTTAAATAAAAATAAAATTATTGCAAATATAAAAGATGTGAATATAGAAGAAATAACAACTTTTAATTCTATAAAAGATGAATGGATAAATAAGTTACCTATATATAACAAAAAATGTATTGACTGTGATTCAATATTTATTTGTGGAGGTGGTTGTATTTCTCATCATAGTAATTTTGGTATAGATGAAGGATTTTGCATTCATACACAAAAAATGTTGTATTGGTTATTGAAAGAAACATATAAAAAAATCTAAAAATATTTTATTATGAGGACTGTGTGTAATGTGGAGGTACTTTTATGCAAAAAATAGATTATTCAGATTTAAAAATTGATGAAAAAGAATCATATTTAGGTAATTGTTCATGTAATAATTGGTCTACTCATCCACCTATTTTTGGACGAATAGATGAAAGAAAAAGAATATTTAAAAACGAAGAAATGGAAAAAATAGATAAAATTAAGTAGTACTATAACATAGTGTATAGATATTTATAATAAAAAACACAGTCCTCAATAATAAAAAATAATAATTAGGAGGAAATTATGCTGAAATTATTATATAATAATATAAATTTTATGGATAAATTAAAGCTTGGAATATTAGTTTTATTTGGTGCTATATCTGAGCCTTTAATAGCTTATTCTTATATTTTACTCGGGGAAAAATTTTCTAATCCTTTAAAACTATACTCTTTTTGGAGTATATCTAAGATAATAATTATAATATTGATTTCCCTTATTATGGCTGGAATTAATTATTTATTTATGGATATATTATGTAATAATATTATTACTGATATTAGAAAAAAAGCTTTTTGTAAAATTTTAAATAAAAAATCTATAGAAATTTTAAAGAATGAAAGATCGGTTTATTATAATGATATTTTAAAAAAATTGGAAATTTGGAAATTTAGATACCTTAAAAGTGTCTTTGATGTTGTTGAAATTAGTTTACAATTAATATTTATTGCAATATTTATTTCTTTAATAGATTTTAGAATAACTCTTATTATGATAGTTTTTTTAATTCCACTCATAGTTAATAATATATTTTTTCCTAAGAAAATGGATATAGCATATGGAAAATATTTAGATAAAGATAATGAACAATTAGGAAGAATTAAAGAATATTTAGATGCAATTTTATTTATTAAAAATAATAGAGAAGAAAAAGAATATTCTAATAAAATTAATATTGTTTTTGATGAAACTAACTATGCATGGAGAAAAGTTTCAATACTTGGTAATTTGAGTGCGTTTATTGCTAATAGTGGGGTTGTATTATCAAGAATAGCTGGCATTTTAGTAAGTTTAATATTTTATTTAAACGAATATATTTCTATAGGAACTTTTTTGGCTTTAGTACAATTGACAATGTTTGTTAATGAACCTATAATTAAATTAATTAATGCTGTTATTGGCATAAATTCAGTTAAAGATATTAATAATTATATAAAAGATTTATATGAATCTGAATTAGCTGAATGTACAGATTTTGATATAAATTTTGATAAATTTGAAATTAATAATTTAAATTTCAAGTATGATAAAGAAATAAGTGTTTTTAATCGTAATTTAAATATAAATTTTAAAAAAGGGAAAAAATATTTAATAGTAGGTAAAAGTGGATCAGGAAAAAGTACATTTGTAAAAATTCTTATGAAGTATTATACTGATTTTTTAGGAGAAATAAATATAGATGGAATATCTTTAAAAGAATTAGATGAAGAAATTTTAAATAAAAATATTTTTTATATTCCACAAGATATATTTGTTTTTAAAGATAGTATAAAGAATAATATAGATATAAAAAATAATTTTAATGATTCTGATATTATTAATACTTTAGAAAAATTAAATTTACAAGAAATTTTAATAGGTAATGGATTATATAATATTATTGGACAAGAAGTAAATTCTTTATCAGGTGGAGAGGCAGTACGTTTATATATAGCAAAAGCAATCTTATCAAATAAAAATATTATAATTGCTGATGAAATATTGGCAAATTTGGATAAGAATAATTCTATCAATGTTGAAAAATTATTATTATCTTTAAAAAATATTACTTTAATACATATTGCACATAATTATAATAAAGAATGTTATGAATTATATGATGAAGTTTTTAATTTGGAGGAATGATATATAATGAAAAATAAAAAATATCTATTTATAGATATAGATGATTATCATTATGAAAATAGAATATACCAAATTGATTCGGATTTATATGAACAATATATTACATTATTAAATGAATCTAAAAATTTTAAAATAGATGTTGATATTTTAAGGTTTTCGAAATTGTATGGTAAATTTGATTATAAAATATCTAATTTATTTAAAACGATAGATAAATTTGTTGTGTATATATTAAATTTAAAAAATTTAAAATTTTTAAATATACATATAAATTATAGAAACTTGTTATTTGCATTATTAATTGCTGAAAAAGTAAAAAATATAAATAAAAATATTTTTATTATATTTTCTGGTCAGTATATGAAAACTCTAGATTTTAGTGAAATAAAAATTGTGGATTATATAGATTTTGTATGTACTTCAAAATCATGTATACAAAGTTTTTGTAAATTAAATCGTAGTAAATTTTTAAAATTAAATAAAGTTGATACTTTAGAAAAAATAAAGTTTGAATATAAGGTTTTTGATAATATAAATTTATTAAGAGAAGTAGTTAATATAAAAGTAGGAGAGGGTTGTCTATTTAATTGTCATTACTGTACATTTAAAAATTTTTATTCTAGATATCATCAAATGAATTTTATAGAAATAATTGATATTATGAATAAATACAACTTGGTTTATGGAACAAATAGATTTATTTTTAACCATGAATTATTTATATGTGATAATTTTAAATTAAAGAATTTTTGCTATGAATTAATTAATAATAAATATATTTTTAAATGGTCTTGTAGTACAAGAATTGAATTTTTAAATTTTGAAAATATAAACTTATTAAAAAATAGTGGCTGTGATTGTCTTTTTATAGGATTAGAAAGTGGCTCGAAAGTAACTCAGAAAAAAATGAATAAAAATATAAAGATAGACAATATTTTATCTACTATTGAATTATTATCTAAAAGCAATATAAATGCAATTTTTTCATTTATATATAAATATCCAACTGAAACAAGAGAGGATCTTATAGAAACATTCAAACTTATGTTTAAGATAAAAACTATAGAAATTAAAAATAAAAAATCGATATTTATGTATGAATTGAGTAAAATAAATTTTTTTCCTAATACACTAATAACACATAAATATTATGATAGATTAAATTTTGATATATATAAAAATTACGATATATTATATTTCCCAAACGAAATAGTAAAGTTTATAGAAAATAACAAAAAAATATTTA
This sequence comes from Parvimonas sp. M20, assembly GCF_035282425.1. Classification (NCBI taxonomy): domain Bacteria; kingdom Bacillati; phylum Bacillota; class Tissierellia; order Tissierellales; family Peptoniphilaceae; genus Parvimonas; species Parvimonas sp. M20. The sequence goes on from NZ_JAYKBQ010000001.1 coordinate 4,818, forward strand.
CAAATTATTTTAATCTATCTGAAAATATATCGGAATTATATGTTAGATTTGATGAATTTGTTTTATTTATTTTTAATGAATATATTTATATTTACTATAATAAAGTAAGAGAAATTTTTGAAAAATATAGTTATGATATTTTATTTTTATATGCTATTATTCTTGAAAATTACAGAGATGAGGTATATGAAATACTAGATAAAAATGACAATGTTAATATTGATAACGATAAAAATGAAAAATTTAATAAATTAGTTAATAAAATTTTATAATTAATTGAGATAAAAATTTAATGAATGTTTAACGGGCTTAAGAATACAAAAACACCAACTATAATCAGTACTTTTTCAAATGCTTTAAGGATACCTTTAGCTTATTTAGTTTTATTTTTAAAATTAGATATAACATATATATGGGTTGTAATATCTTTTTGTACTTTTTTAAAGGGAATACTAAATTATATTTTCTTTAAGAAATTTATTAGAGAAAACTTTGATTTTAAGTTATAATATATTGAAAAAAAATAAAAAATGTGATATCATATCCTTATTATATTTATAAAATTTTAGATTGAAAGTAGTAAATATATTCAAATTTTTAGAGAGTTATTGTTTGGTGAAAAATAATATTTTGAAGTATTGAACTTGTTCATAAAATGCAAATGCCGTTGATTACGTTATAATCTTAGAGTGAGTTTAATACTAATTAGAGTGGTACCACGGAATTTATACTTTCGTCTCTTTACGAGGCGGAAGTTTTTTTATTACTTTATTACGAATGGAGGAATGTTATGAAAAATTATGATCCAAAAAATATCGAAAAAAAATGGCAAGATATTTGGGATGAAAAGAAACCTTTTAAATGTGAAATTAATGATAAAGAAAAATTCTATCCTTTAATAGAATTTCCATATCCTTCTGGTCAAGGACTTCATGTAGGACATCCAAGACCATATACTGCAATGGATGTTGTAAGTAGAAAAAGAAGACTTGAAGGACAAAATGTATTATTTACAATGGGTTGGGATGCTTTTGGTTTACCAACTGAAAACTATGCGATGAAAAACAAAATTCATCCGGAAATTGTAACAAAAAATAATATTGCAAACTTTAAAAAACAATTAAAGAGTATTGGATTTTCTTTTGATTGGGATAGAGAAATAAATACAACAGATCCTGAGTATTACAAATGGACTCAATGGATTTTTATGAAGATGTTTGAAAAAGGACTTGCATACAAAATGGAAATGCCAATAAACTTCTGTACTTCTTGTAAAGTAGGTTTATCAAATGAAGAAGTAGTCGGCGGTTGTTGTGAAAGATGTGGTAGTGAAGTTATTCATAAAGTAAAAAACCAATGGATGTTAAAGATAACAGAATATGCAGATAGACTTATCGATGACCTTGATGAAGTTGACTTTATTGACAGAGTTAAAACCCAACAAATTAATTGGATTGGTAGAAGTTATGGAATGGAAGTTAAATTCCAAATCAAAGATATTGATGATACTATTTTGGTATATACTACAAGACCTGATACAATTTTTGGTGCAACTTATATGGTTATATCCTGTGAGCATCCATTACTTAAAAAATACGAAGACAGAATAAAGAATAAAGAAGAAATTGAAAAATATATTTTAGAAGTTCAAAAGAAATCTGAATTTGAAAGAACTGAAATGAATAAAGATAAAACCGGGGTTAAAATTGATGGAATAACAGCAATTAATCCTTGTACTAAAAAAGAAATTCCTGTGTTTATTTCTGATTATGTTTTAATGACTTATGGTAGTGGAGCAATTATGGCAGTTCCTGCACATGATACTAGAGATTTTGACTTTGCTAAGAAATTTGGATTAGAAATAGTTGAAGTTGTTAGTGGTGGAGAAAATGTTCAAGAAAAAGCATATACGGATACTAATAATGGAATTATGGTTAATTCAGATTTTCTAAATGGACTTTCAGTTAAAGAAGCAAAAGAAAAGATTTTTGAATATTTATCAAAACTTGGTATTGGAAATAAAAAGACAAACTTTAAACTTCGTGATTGGGTATTTTCAAGACAAAGATATTGGGGAGAACCGATTCCTTTGGTAAATTGTGAAAAATGTGGTTGGGTTGCAATTCCGGAAGAAGAACTACCTTTAAAACTTCCTGAACTTGAATCTTTTGAACCTACAGAAACAGGAGAATCCCCACTTTCAAAAATTGATGAATTTGTAAATTGTACTTGTCCTAAATGTGGAGGAAAGGCAAAGAGAGAAACTGATACAATGCCACAATGGGCTGGTTCTTCATGGTATTATTTAAGATATATGGATCCTAATAATAAAGAAAATCTTGTTGGAAAGGATGCCTTAAAATATTTCAATCAAGTTGACTGGTATAATGGTGGTATGGAACATACTACATTGCACTTATTGTACTCAAGATTTTGGCATAAATTCCTTTATGATATAGGTGTTGTTGATACAAAAGAACCATATTTCAAAAGAACTTCTCACGGAATGATTCTTGGAGAAAATGGGGAAAAAATGTCTAAATCAAGAGGAAATGTTGTAAATCCTGATGAAATGATTGATAAATACGGAGCAGATGCATTAAGATGTTATGAAATGTTCTTGGGAGATTTTGAAAGAAGTGCGTCTTGGTCTGATGGTGGAATTAACGGTTGTAGAAAATTCTTAGACAGAGTTTGGAAATTACAAGAAATTACAAATTCATCTGAAGAAATGACGAAATCATTAGAAAAATCAATTCATAAGACAATTAAAAAAGTATCAGAAGATTTTGAAAGTCTTAAATTTAATACTGCAATAGCTGCTCTTATGACTTTAATTAATGAATTTTATTCAGCAAAAGAAATTTCAAGAGAAGATTTAAGAATATTCTTGATTTTATTAAATCCGGTTTCCCCACATATTACTGAAGAAATATGGCAAGAAATGAATTTTGGTGGATATATCTTTGAACAAACTTGGCCAAAATATGATGAAGCAAAAACAATTGATGATGAAGTTGAAATGCCAATTCAAATAAATGGAAAAGTAAGAACAACATTAATGATTCCAAAAGATGCAAAATTTGAAGATTTTAAAGAAGAACTTTATGATAACGAAAATGTTAAAAAATTTATAGAAGGAAAAAGTATCGTAAAAGAAATTTTTGTTCCAGGAAAAATTTGTAATATAGTTGTTAAATAGTAATGAAAGAAAGATATGTATTTAATTGCATATCTTTTTTTGTTATAATTTATATAATATAATTGATATGATTAAAAATTTTATTTAATCAAGGAGGTTTGAAAATGAAGTATAAAACAAATATAGATATACCGGAATTGGATTTAGAACTTCAAGATGATGAATGGAATAAGGAATATATTGATCACAATAGACAAATTGTCAGAGCAATTGTTGTTGATGACTCAAATTATTTTTACTTTGTTAGAGTTCATAGAGATGATGACTTTGGCAAAGCTACTCTTATTGAAACTGCAGGTGGTGGAGTTGAATTAAATGAAAATTTAGAATCTGCTATCAGAAGAGAATTAAGGGAAGAATTAGGAGTAGAAGTTGAGATTATTTGTAAAATAGGAGTTGTAAGTGACTATTATAACCTTATCCATAGACATAATATTAATAATTACTATTTTTGTAAAATAGAATCGTTTGGAGATAGAAATCTGACAACTGAAGAAATTGAGAGTTTTAAATTATCAACACTTAAATTGACATTTGAAGATGCTATAGAGGAGTATAAAAAATGTTCAAATACAAAACTGGGGAAGCTGATTTTAAATAGAGAGCTACCCGTTTTAAATTATGTAAAAGAAATTTTAAATATATATAAATGTTTTGATTAATTGTAAAATTAATTAAATTTAGTAGACTTACTTTTTTGTATATTTTTTGATTTTATGGTAAAATAATAAATATAATTAATAAGATGTGAGGTGTTTTATGAATAATAAAGTTGCATTAGTTATTGAAGGCGGAGCAATGAGAGGAGCTTTTTTAAAAGGAGTTTTAGATTGCTTTAAAGAAAATGGAATTAAATTTCCATATATTGTAGGAGTATCTGCTGGAGCTATTACAGGCTTTGAATTTTTTAGTGGAATAGAATTTGATGTTAATAAATTGTTTCAAGAGTTTTTGAAAAATATGAAATTATTAAAGAATTCTTCTGAGCCTATTGATTTGAAATCAACAGTTAATAGTATTTTTAATTTCTCTGAATTTGATAAAAATTTAGATGGAGATTTTGAAGCGGGGGTAACTTCTTTGATTGATGGCAGTTATAAATTTTTTTCAGCTAGAGATGCAAAAAACACTTCAGATATGGTTGATAAAATAATGGCATCATCTTCTCTTCCGGATATGGCAAAATTTGTAATGATTGATGGAATTCCTTATTTTGATGGAGGGATGTATAATAGTAATCCACTTGAGAGAGCAATTGAAAAAGGTTATGAAAAGTTTGTAATTTTGTTAACTAGAAATAGAGGCTATAGAAGAGAGAGTTCAGATGTTAGTGATAGAGTAAGATTTGCTTATAAAGATTATCCTAAATTTATTGAATCAATGGAAAATGAAAAAGATAAATATAATGAAACTATGGATTTAGTAGATAATTTAGAAAAAGAGGAAAAAGCATTAGTTTTTGCACCGGTTAATCCTTTGAAATTCAAATCATTTACAACTAATATGCAAGAGGTTGTAGATTTATATAAGGAAGGGTATGTGGTTGCAAGTCAAAGTATTGAAAAGGTTAAAAAATTTGTTTAGGAGATAGAATGATATACGGTTTATCTGATTTGCATTTAGATTATACTGGAGATAAGTCAATGGAGGTTTTTGGCTCCGCTTGGGAAAATTATGAAGAACGAATGTTTAAGGCTTGGAAAGAAATTGTAAAAGATGATGATTATGTCGTTGTACCTGGAGATATTTCTTGGGCTTTAAAAATTGAAGAGGCTTATAATGATTTAAAGAGAATTGAAAGTCTTCCCGGAAAGAAAATTTTTTTAAAGGGCAATCATGATTTATGGTGGAGTAGTCTTAATAAAATAAGAGAATTAAATTTAAAAAATATGTTCTTTTTACAGAATAATAGTTTTGAAACGGAAAAATATGTATTTATTGGAACAAGGGGATGGGTCTCTCCAAAATCTTCTGAATTTTCTGAAGATACAGATAGAAAAATATATAATAGAGAGCTCATGCGATTAAAATTAAGTTATGATTCTGTTAAAAATAAGGAAAAGGAAATAATTTGTCTTTTTCATTATCCACCGGTAGAAAAAGATAGGACTTTAAATGACTTTGGATTATTCGTTAAAGAACACAATATAAAAATTGTTTTATATGGACATTTACATGCATATTCTTTGAATAATGTTGTGGATGAAGTGGTTGATGGAATAGAATTTCATTGTATTTCTGCAGATTACTTAAAATTTATCCCAAGACTTATTAGGAGATAAAATGGAGAAAGAATTAGAAGTTAAAATTTTAAATATAGATGTTGAAGAAGTTAAATCCAAATTGGAAAATTTAGGGGCAAAATTTTTGAAAAGTGAAAATCAAGAAAATATAAGACTTACATCTTCAAAATTTGATTGCATTCCCAAGGGAAGTTTTTTGAGAATTAGAAAATTTTTAGATAAAAACGGAAAAGAAATTAATTCTGAATTAACATATAAAGAACATAGAGAAAATAAGTTTTTAAGAGAATTTAACGAATATAATGTTTCTTTGAAAAGTAGTGAAGAGATGTTAAAAATATTAAATTTTTTAGGATATGATAAACTTGATATAGAGAAAAAATTTAGAACATCATATACATTAAGAAATGCACATATTGATATTGATATATGGGATAAAGAAGTTTATCCTAATCCATATATGGAGATTGAAGTTTCCAATTATGATGATTTGTGTGAAGTTTTGAATTTATTAGAAATAAGTGAGGGGGATATTTGCCTTAAATCTTTACCTGAGCTTAAGGAAGAATTAAAAAATAGGAGTTAATATGAAAGAATTATTAGAAATTTTGGTGAAAAAAAGAACATCAGTGCTTATAGTTTTACTTGCAATATTTACTGGAATGCTTTTAACATATTTGCTTAGTAGATTGAAAAATAGATTTATTAAATTTATTCCTGCATTTATTTTAATTATAGTTGGAACTGTATTCTTAGCAGATGGATGGACAAATATTTTGACTGCAAGAGGTATAAATTCACTATACTATGCAATGATTATAGGTACAAGTGGTGTTGTTTCACTATTTTTTGCTTTAATACTTATGAATTTTAAGAGAAAGTAGGTGTTTATATGGGTAATATTGCTGCGTTTTTTGATATTGACGGAACTATTGCTAGAGAATCTCTTATGATTGAACATTTCAAAAGACTTATAAAATATGAGATTTTAGATGAAAGTGTTTGGGTGGATAATGTAAAACAGTTATATATGGAATATGTTAATAGATATGGGGCTTATGATGCTTATATTGAAGCACTTTCAGAAAAGTATAGAAGCGACTTAAAAGGATTTGATATTAAATATAATAAATTCATAGCGGAGCAGTCTATAAAAAAAGTATTCAAAAGAGTTTATGTATTCTCAAGAAATCAATTGGAATTTCATAAGGCAAATGGACATTTAATATTTTTTATTTCAGGAAGCCCTGATTTTTTAGTTAAAGAAATGGCTGAAAAATACGATGTTACAGAATTTAGAGCAACAAAATATTTATATGATGAAGATGGAAAATTTACCGGAGAAATTGTACCAATGTGGCATAGCGAAGGAAAAGATGAAGTCTGTAATGAAATCATTGAAAAATATGATATAGACATCGAAAAATCTTATGCCTATGGAGATACAACGGGAGACTTATCAATGCTTAGAAGATTCGGTAATGCTTATACAATTAATCCGTCAAACAAATTATTGCAAAGAATAAAAAATGATGAAGAACTTTCAAAAAAAGTAAATATAATAGTAGAGAGAAAAGATGTTATTTATAAATTGAAAGCAGATGTAACAACTCTATAAATTATAATTTTTAATATTAAGAACATAAAAAAAGTAGCCATTAGGCTACTTTTTGTTTTGTATTTAATTATGCTTTAGCTATCTTTTCTCCGAATGCTACACAATCATCTTCATCTTCTGGTGTAGGACAATCATATACGCAAAGTGGTTCAGCTACAATTTTAGCTCCAACGCCTTCACATCTAACTTTCCAGTCTTTCATCCATTTTTGTCCTTCATTCCATTCATAAGATCCGAATAAAGCGATTTTTCTACCATTTAATTCTTCTTCAACTTCTTCGAACATTGGTTCAAAGCTTGATTCTTCAAGAACTTCATCTCCCATTGCTGGGCAACCAAATGCAACTAAGTCATAATCATTTAACATATCTGCTCCAAAATCGTCACAGAAGATTACTTCAACTTCAGAACCTGCATTCTCAATTCCTTCGGCGATACAATCAGCCATTTTTTCAGTATTACCTGTACCTGACCAATATACAACTGCTACTTTCATTTAAAAGTCCTCCTTAAATTTTGAATAACAAAGTAAAAATTTATTGTATCTATAAATGATACAACATGAATCATAATTAAATTTAAAATAAATATTTTAAACTTAATAACAATTTCTACAAGATAATAATAACAATAATCTAAAAATTTGTCAACCATTTACAATATTTTTGCATTATAATTTATATGATAAATAGATTACTTCATTATATAAGTTAGTAAAATATCTTTAAATTATTTAGAAAAATAGCTATTAAAAAATTTTTTTAATAAAATTGTTTTAAAACTTGACATAGGGGAATAATAGTAATATAATATTGTTAGCAGTCTAAGAGATTGAGTGCTAAAAAGAGGTGATAAAATGCTTGATGATAGAAAATTGAAGATTTTATATGCCATAATAGATAGTTATATCAGCACATCAGAGCCGATTGGTTCTCGTACAATTTCAAAACAATATGATATGGGAGTTAGTTCGGCGACAGTAAGGAATGAGATGAGCGATTTGGAAGAATTAGGTTTTTTAAACAAAGCTTATTCTTCTTCAGGTAGAATTCCGTCAGATAAGGCATATAGACATTATGTTAACTATTTATTGTCTTCACATTTTGATGAGATTTCAAAAAATATGTATGGAATTGACATTTTATCAAAACATATCAATGAAAAAAATAAAATTTTTAAAGAATCTGCAAAGATAATTTCAGAGGTAACGGAATGTATCACAGCTACAATGATTACAGATTATATGGATTGTTCCGTTAAGAGTATTGACGTTATCAATATAAGCGGAAATTGTTATGTTTTAGTTTTAGTTTTTGATACAGGAAAGGTAATTAATACTGTATTTGATTCAGAAACAGAGTTTAGCATAGAAATTTTACAAGAGCTTATATTCTATTTAAAAAAATATTTGATTAATATTAAAGTATCAGATTTGAACGAAAGACTAGAGTATTTAAAACTTACTTTTGTTTCAAAAATTCCTTTTATAACTGAGATTTCTGATTTAATAGGTAAAGAGATTTCAAAGACTGAAAAATCTAATATTGAGCTTGAAGGAATTTCTAATATATTTAATTTTCCTGAATATCGAGATTTGAATAAAGCCAAAGAACTAATTCATTTCCTAGAGGATAAAAATGAACTTGAGGATTTATTCTTAAGTTACAGTGGAGATGAAATATATGTAAGTATAGGAAGTGAAAATAATAAAGACTTTTTAAATGAAAATACAATAGTTGCAACATCTTATAATCTTGGAGACGGTAGCAAAGGAAAAATAGCGGTTATTGGACCTACTAGGATGGATTATGAAAAGATAATATCAGCTATGTTAAGTTTAAATGATAGAATTAGAGATATTTTAAAATGACGGGAGGCGAAATAGTTGAAAAAAAGCAAAAAAGAAATAGATGATGAAATTAAAGAAGAGACTACTGAAGAAGTAGAAGAAAAAGATTTAGAACAAAACTCTTCTGATGAAGTTGAAGAAAAATTAAATTCAGAAATTGAAGAATTAAAAAATCAACTTTTAAGACTTCAAGCTGATTTTGTTAATTATAAAAACAGAACAGAAAGAGAAAAATCAAATTCTATTATCCTTGCAAATGAAGGTTTAATTTTAAAATTGTTACCAGTTTTAGATAATTTTAACAGAGCTTTTACTCATGTAAATGTAGAAGATGAGACTGTTAAAGGTTTTGTTATGATTAAAGAACAGTTTGAGTCAATTTTAAAAACTGAAATGGTTGAGGAAATAGAAAGTGATGGTGCTGTTTTTGATCCTAATCTGCATAATGCAGTTATGACTGAAAGTAAAGATGGAGTAGACAGTGGCATCGTATTAGAAACCTTTGAAAAAGGATATAAAATTAAAGATAAAGTAATTAGACCAAGTATGGTTAAAGTTAGTGAATAATTAGGAGGGAAAAGATTATGTCAAAAATTATAGGTATTGATTTAGGTACAACAAACTCAGCAGTTGCTGTTATGGAAGGTGGAGAACCAACAATTATTGCAAACGTAGAAGGAAATAGAACTACTCCTTCAGTTGTTGCATTTGCAAAAAATGGAGAAAGATTAGTAGGAGAAACTGCAAAAAGACAAGCAATAACAAATGCAGGAAGAACTATAACTTCTATTAAGAGAGAAATGGGTACAGACTACAAAGTAAAAATAGATGATAAAGAATATAGCCCAGAAGAAATTTCTGCAATGATTTTACAAAAAATTAAATCAGATGTTGAAAGTTATTTAGGAGAAACTGTTTCAGAAGCTGTAATTACAGTGCCTGCTTACTTTACAGATAGCCAAAGACAAGCTACAAAAGATGCTGGAAAGATTGCTGGTTTAGATGTTAAAAGAATTATTAACGAACCAACAGCAGCAGCACTAGCTTATGGAATGGATAAAGATACTGAACAACATAAAATAATGGTATTTGACCTTGGTGGTGGTACATTTGACGTTTCTATTTTGGAAATTGGAGATGGAGTTTTCGAAGTATTATCTACAAGAGGTAATAATAGACTTGGTGGAGATGATTTCGACGAAGTTTTAATGAACTATATGATTTCTGAATTCAAAAAAGAAAATGGTATTGATTTAAGCAAAGATGTAACAGCAATGCAAAGATTAAAAGATGCTGCTGAAAAAGCTAAGAAAGAACTTTCAACAACAATGACTACAAATGTAAACTTACCATTCATTACAGCTGTTGATGGAGCTCCAGTTCATTTAAATATGGATATTAAGAGAGCAAAATTCGAAGAATTAGCTTCAGACTTGATTGATAAAACATTAGTTCCAGTTAGAGAAGCATTAAGTGATGCAGGACTTACTGCATCTGAAATTGATAAAGTTCTTTTAGTTGGTGGTTCAACAAGAATTCCAGCAGTACAAGATGCTGTTAAAAAATTAATTGGAAAAGATCCACAAAAAGACATTAACCCTGATGAATGTGTTGCCATTGGTGCTGCAATTCAAGGTGGTGTTTTAACAGGAGAAGTTAAAGATTTACTATTATTAGACGTAACTCCATTGTCATTAGGTATCGAAACAATGGGTGGTGTAATGACAAGATTAATCGAAAGAAATACAACTATTCCTGCAAAGAAGAGTCAAATATTCTCAACAGCTGCAGATGGACAAACAGCAGTAGATATTCACGTTTTACAGGGTGAAAGAGAATTTGCTCATGATAATACAACATTAGGAAGATTCCAATTAACAGGTATTCCTGCCGCTCCAAGAGGAGTTCCACAAATTGAAGTTACTTTTGATATAGATGCTAACGGAATTGTAAATGTTCATGCTAAAGATTTAGGATCAGGAAATGAACAAAAGATTACAATTACTGCATCAACAAAATTATCTGAAGATGAAATTAATAAGAAAGTAAGAGAAGCAGAACAATTTGCTCAAGAAGATAAGAAGAAAAAAGAAGTTGTAGAAACTAAAAATAATGCTGAATCTTTAATCTATCAAACTGAAAAAACTTTGAAAGATTTAGAAGGAAAAATCTCAGAAGATGAAAAATCTGCAGTTAATGCAAAATTAGAAGATTTAAAATCAGCAATAACAACTGACAATGTAGAAGACATTAAAGCAAAGAATGACGCTTTAACTCAAGAATTCTATAAAATTTCAGAAAAATTATATCAAAATGCTAACCCACAAGGACAAGGAGCAGAACCAAAGAAAGATGATGTAGTTGATGCTGACTATGAAGTAGTTGACGAAGACGAAAACAAATAGAATAAAAAATTCTAAAAGGTAGTGTGTGATGCACTACCTTTTCTATTGAAAAAAAATGTATTTATTGATATAATTAATTTGTTAAGTTTGTTTTTAAAAATAATATATTTAAGTGAGGAAATGATATGGAAATTAAGAATTTATGTATTAATACTATGAGAACATTAAGTGCTGATGCTATTCAAAAAGCAAAGTCAGGACATCCCGGACTTCCGCTTGGAGCATCACCAATGGCATTTACTTTATTTAATGATTGTATGAAGATTTCTCCTAAAAATCCAAATTGGTTTGACAGAGATAGATTTATTTTATCAGCAGGACATGGTTCTATGCTTTTATATTCATTACTTCATTTATTTGATTATGGTGTTAGTATTGAAGATATAAAGAATTTTAGACAAATTGACAGCTTGACTCCGGGACATCCTGAATATGGTCATACTGCTGGAATAGATGCAACAACAGGACCACTTGGACAAGGTGTTTCAATGGCTGTTGGTATGGCATTAGCTGAAAGTCATTTAGCTTCAATTTTCAATACTGACGATTGTAAAATAGTAGATCACTATACTTATTCAATCGTTGGAGACGGCTGTCTTATGGAAGGTATCAGCAATGAAGCATCTTCACTTGCAGGTACATTAAAATTAGGAAAACTTATAGTTTTATACGATAGCAATAATATAACGATTGAAGGAGATACTTCAACTGCTTTTGGCGAAAATGTAAGAGCTAGATATGAAGCTCTAGGTTGGGATACTTATTTTGTTGCAGATGGTAATAATATCAATGAAATTAAAGAAGCAATAGAAAGAGCAAAATTAACTGATAAACCTTCATTAATAGAAATAAAGACAAAAATTGGATATGGTTCAACTAAACAAGGAAGTGCTTCAGCACATGGAGAACCTTTAGGAGAAGATAATATTCCAACATTTAAGAAAAATATTGGTTGGGAATATGAAGAAAGTTTTTACGTTCCAGAAGAAGTTAAAAAATATATGAAAGAAGTTGTTGAAAGAAAAAATACTTTTGTTGATGAATGGAAAAGATTACTTGAAGAATACAAAGTTAAATATCCTGAAAAATATGATTTATTCCAAAAGTTTATGAAAGAAGAAATTGACGAAGAAATCTTAAACGATTCATCAATTACTGAATTTGATAAAGATATGGCATCAAGAGAATCAAGTGGAATTGTATTAAACAGATTTTCTAGATTATTACCAAATCTTTTTGGAGGTTCAGCAGATTTAGGACCTTCAAATAAATCAACAATGAAAGAATTTGACTACTATTCACCTGAAAATAGAAGTGGAAAGAATATTCATTTTGGAGTAAGAGAACATGCTATGGCTGCTATCTGTAATGGTATTTCATTACATGGAGGACTTTTACCATATTGTGCAACATTCTTTGTTTTCAGTGATTATTTAAAACCTGCTGTAAGACTTTCTGCACTTATGAATCAAGGAGTTATCTATGTTTTAACTCATGATAGCATTGGAGTTGGGGAAGACGGACCTACTCACGAACCAATAGAACATTTGGCAATGTTCAGATCTACACCAAATGTTTCAATGTATAGACCTTGTGATGCAAAAGAAACAGCTTATGCTTGGATATCTGCATTAAAGAATAGAAAAACTCCGAGCTGTCTAGCACTTACAAGACAAAAATTGACTAATTTAGAAGAAACTTCATCTGAAGCTCTAAAAGGTGGATATGTTCTAAAAGACTTTGGAAAAGACTTTGAAATGATTATTATTGCATCAGGTTCAGAAGTTGGATTGGCTTATAAAGTTTGTGAAAAACTTTTAGAAGAAAATATTTGCACAAGACTTGTATCAATGCCGTGTATGGAAGAATTTGAAAAACAAAGTAAAGAATATAAAGAAACTGTATTACCAAATAACATCAGAAAGAGAGTCAGCATTGAAGCTCTATCAACATTTGGTTGGGGCAAATATGTAGGATTAGATGGAATTTCAATAGGTCTTGATACATTTGGAGCATCAGCACCAGCAAATCTATTATTTGAAAAATTTGGATTTACAGTTGATGCAGTTTATGAAAAAATAAAAAAAGAATTATTCTAAATAATAAAAATTTGTAAAGAATAGCGAAGAAAAACTTCGTTATTTTTTAATGAAAATATTTTCATTAAATTGTTGAATATATTAGTTTAATTTGTTATAATCATCTTAAGTTATAAATTAATAAGATTACTAGGAGGATAACAATGAGATACTTATTTTTTTATGGTTTAATGGTTTTAATTTTGGCTAGATATGTATATATAGGACTTATGTTCTATAAGATTAGAAATAAAGAGTATGTTTCTGAAGCATATAATATTTTAATGAGAAATCCTAAAATGAAAAATCCTGAAAAGATTTTGAAATATTATGGATTATTTCATTTTATTATTGCTGCTTTAGTAATTATACTCTTTTTTATTGTAGATTTGGGAGTTATAGCATTATTTGTATGGGGTTTGGCTTTGCTAGAAGACATCTTTTTCATCATAATATCAAAGAAATCTGAAAAAATAAAACATATAATAAGTTTAGTTTCTATAGTAATAATAATACTTTTTGAAATAAAAAGTCTTGATGATTATGAAACTACAAAAAATATTTATAGCATTTCATACACAATTGTGATTGAAAACGGAGTAAGTGATTTTAAAGAACTAAAAGAAAAATCTATTCTTGAAGAAATTTTTAAGAGTGAAATTAAAAATGTATCTAAAATGAAAGATAAAAAAATTGAATTATACGACCAAAAAGGAAAGCTATTAATAAAATCCGACTTATACGAAGCAGAAGTAAAAGATTCTTCTACAAATGAATATGAAAAGCAGGAAAATATAATAAAGTATAAAGGAAAATATTATAAAATTTATGAACCTAAGAAATTTGATTAAAATATTAAAATTTGAAATTAAAATAAGATAATAAATAATAAATTAATATAAAGAGAGGTGTTTGTTATGAAAATTGTTTTAAAATTTAAAACAGATAATAATTTCATCCCTAAAGATTATCATCGTTTCTGCATTAAATTTTTTAAAACAGCGGTATCAAATTATTCTAATGGTGAATTTTTTGAAAATTTTTTTGGGGATGATTATATCAAAAGTGATGAAAAAAAATATTCATGGGCAGTTAAATTTTTTAAACCCAAATTTTTTTCTAACAGAATTGAAGTTGGAGAAAATAATTTTGAGATTACTTTTAAATCTCCAAAAAAAGATGTTGGAATTATCTTTTTCAATTCGTTTTTAGAATATAAAGACAAGGAATTTAAAATTTCTGAAAATAATTTTATAGTTTTAACAGATGCTAAAATTGTCAATGAAAAAAAGCTTGTAGGAAATTGTGCAAGATTTAAATTTTGTTCTCCTCTTGTAATTCGTGAACATAATAGAGAAGATAATACAGACAGACATATAACTGTTGAAGATGAGGATTTTTTTGATAAATTTAAAGAAAATTTAAAAATCCATTTTCCAAGTTATTCAAACTCTATAGATGATATGGAGATTGATACTTCTGAAATGAAAAAGGCAGTTGTACTTTTTTATGGATTATATATAGACGTTAGTTTAGGAGTAATTGAAATTAAAGCAGATAATAACTTATTAAACGAAATGCTGATTTCGTCTGTCGGAAGTAAAAATGCATCCGGTTTTGGACTATTACAGCTTATAGAATCTTGGGAGATGATTTAATGATAGAAGAAAAAGGGAATTTTAGCGGATATGATAGGAAATTAGAATTTTCCGATTGGAGATTTTCAGCTGCTGCAGTTGGAATTATAAGGTATCTAAAATATCATAAGCTCAATTATTCAACAGAATATAATGGAAGAAAAGATGTGCTTTTATATAATTTTGATGATATAGATATATCAAAAAATGAAGAGAAATATTACGAATTTGTAGAAGAATATTTTAAGGATAAAATGCATCATAAAAGATTAGAAAATCTTTTGAATTCTGAAGATTTTGATGAAGAAAAAGTTAAAAATTTAAAAAGTTTTTGGAATACAATAATGAAGAATACATTTAAAAATGATGAAATTTCTATAAAAAACAAGGATAATATTTTATTGAAAATATCTGATAATAAGCTTGAATTAATAAAAAAGACATTTGAAGGGGCAAAATCAATGTATTCAAAATTTTGTAATCCAAGTTGTATAGGAAAAAAGAAACAAAAAATATGTAGGTTATTGGGATACTATGTTGATCAAGGGAGAAAAACAAAATCTTTATCATTCAATTGGGACTATAATACCTATGTGTTTGAAGATTATTGCGAATTTGATTATATTCCTTTTGCGTTCTCAAAAGGAGATAGTTCGTTTTTTATTAATAATAATTTTTCAACTGATATGTTATTAAAATCAAATGATTATTTAACAGATGAAAATTTGGATTTAGATAAGAAAAATTCCGTAGGGACTTTTAAAAACTTCAAATTGAATTTATTTTTTGACATAAAAAATGTTTCAAGATTTTTAGATTATGAAGTTGAAATAATATCTAAAAATATGCAGATTAAAAATGACAAAAAAGAAAATTTTGAAACTATGTTTTTACGAAATTCAGCTATTAAAATTTTTGGGAAAATTTCAGATATGAAAGATGATAATATTTTTAAAGCAATAAACAGTTCTTGTAAATTAAGGACGGAGGAATATGAACCGGTTTTAGATGAAGTTATTGATTGTATCCTATATACTAAGTATTTGGATTATCTAATTGATAAGCTCCTTAGAGATGGCAGTAATCCAAAAAATAAAGATAACAAAGAAAACAAAATAGATAACCATAGTTTTTTAATTAGTCAATTAATTAGAATAAACCAAAAAATATATGAAGGAGTTGATATTATGGTGAATAACAAAAAAGAAAAAGAGCAATTTGAAAAGGAAGAGAAACAAATGAATTCTAATTTGAAAAATGCACAAGAAAGTGCAGAAAAAGTTGTTAATAAATTAATAGATACACCTAGAAAAGTCGATGCATATAGGAATAAATTAATTTCCTGTTTGACTTTTAAAGATTATGAAAAGTTTTCAGTAACATTACTTCAACTTTCATCTTATAGCTCTGTAACATTTGAATTTGCATATTATTTATTTAAAGATTTTGAAAAAAATAAAAATGTGGCATATACATTTGTAAATGCATTGCGTGTTAAAGAAGATAATAATAAAAATGGAAATAACGAAAATAAGTAGGAGGATTAAAAAATGGAAAATAAAGAAAAGAAAAACTTAGGAATAACACTTACTATTGTATGTAATATTACTTCAAATTATGGAGAAACTTTAGGGAATGCATCATCTGTACAAAAAGTTTTTAAAAATGGTAAAATTTATGCTACAAGAAGTAGAGAAAGTATGAAAAATGCAATTATGACTCAAAGTGGAATGTATGATGATTTGAAGGTTGTAGTACATGAAATAGCACAAAAAGACGTTACTAAAGAGATGAATGCATCAAATTGTAGGGCACTTGAAGGCGGATATATGAATACCAATAATTTAACAGTTATAAGAAAAAGTTCATTCTATTTAACAGATGCGGTTGCGTGTGATGAATTTGTTAATGAAACAAGATTTCACAACAATTTATATTTAGCATCAATAAGGGCTAAAGATAAAGGATTAAATTTACAAAAAGACGCAAAAAAGGTAGGACTTATACCATATCAATATGAGTTTGATAAATCACTAAAAAAATACAGTATAACATTCGATTTAGATAAAGTTGGTGTTGATGAAAATTTTAATGCAGAGGCAGAAGTTTCTGAAAAAATTGAAAGAGTAAATTTAATATTGGAAACAATAGAAAATTTATCATTAGTTGTTAAAGGAAATCTTGATAATTCTGAGCCTTTAATGATATTTGGAGGAATTGGAAACTGTAAAACTCACTATTTTGATAATGTCGTAAATGTTAGAAAAAGTACACTAAACATAACTGATGAATTGATTGAAAGGTTAAATAAAGGAAATTATAAAATGGCATTTATTGAAGGTGGAAATTTTGCAAATGAACAGGAAATAAAGGAAAAGTTAAATCCTATAAGTATAACTGAATTTTTTGAAAAGTTAAAAGGGGATGTAAAAAATTATTATGAAGGATAAACTTTTAAGGATAAAGTTACATCAAAATAAAGCTAATTATAAAAAAGAGGAGACTGTAGATAATAAAATGACTTATCCTCTTCCTCCTTATTCAACCATAATCTGTGCAATTCATAATGCTTGTAACTATAAAGAATACAAAGATATGGATATAAGTATTCAAGGTAAATTTCAATCCTTAGGGAAAGAAATTTATCGAGATCAATCCTTTTTAAATAAGATTGAACATGATAGGAATGATTTAGTTAAAATTAAAAACCCACATATACTTAATGATGGATATACAGTGATAACTAGAATAGAAAGCTCAAAAAACAAATCCAAAAATAAATCTGATAAAAAACTAAGAATAGATATAATTGATATTGATGAGGTTAAAGAATATATTAGGTTATACAAATTAAGTGGGAAAAAAACTAAAGATTTTGATAAATTTGAAGAAGCTATAAACGGAAGAATTTCTGAACTTAACTTAGAAAAAAACGAATCTATAAAACGAGTAGATATATCATTTGATTATAGTGATAATTTTAATTTGAATTTAGGAAAAGATAAGTCAAATAAAGATATTGATTCTTATAATTTTGATTCTTTCTATAAAGTTCTTGTTAATTCTATTAAGTATTATGAAGTTTTATATGATATTAATTTAGTAATTCATATTCGAGCAGACAAAAGCATATTAGATGAAATTATAAGAAATATAACCAATTTAACATCACTAGGAAGAAGTGAAGATTTTGTTGATATAGAAGAAGTTAAATTTGTTAATATCTATGAAGACAATCCGAATGATATTGAATTTATATATAATAGTGGATATATTTATACTGAAGCAATAGAGAAAGGAATTGTAACTTTTAAAAACATCAGAAAAAAAGTTAATAAGATAAAAACTAAAGGAACTAATTATTTTATTAATAAAAATTATAAAATAGAAAAAGGTAAAAGAATATTTAAAAAGTATAGAGTTGGTTATTTATCTGAATATAAAATAAATTTTGATGAATTAAAAGAATATAATAAATCCACAGATAAAAATATTTATTTGGATGAAGATGGTTATATTGTTAGTTTAGTTTAGGGGATTAAATGGAAATTTTCAAAAATAGATTTATAGCAGAGTCACTTGCAAAACCGGATGAAACTATTGAAAAGCATACAGAAAACTTATTAAAATGTTTAGAATTACTTATAAGTTTGAATTATGTAGATACTGAAGATAGTAAAATTTTAGAAAGAGCAATTATATACCATGACGTAGGTAAGGCAGATTTTTTATTTACTGAAAGGCTTAAAAATAATACTAAATTTGATAAGTTTAAAGAGGTTCCTCATAATATATTGTCATATTATATGATGTATATTGAATTAAATGATTTTTCTAATAGTTTTCTTAATGAGAATAGTTTGGCATCTTATGCAATTTTAAATCATCATCATTATATTGATAATTTTGAATATATAACTTGTGAAGACAACAGAAAGTTGATATTGGAGAGACTTTTAAATATTTATCCAGATTTAGATAAAAATCAAAAAGAAAAATTAGATAACAACTTAGAAATTATTGAAGATTTATATGAAGAAAATCAAATGGACTTTATAAAAATTTTAGGATTACTTAATAAATGTGATTATTCTGCAAGTGCTCATATTCCTGCTGAATTTTATCCTAATTTTTTGGAAAATGGATTGGATAATTTATTAAATACTTGGAAAAAAGAAGATGACAAAGCTAATTGGAATGAATTACAAAATTTTTGTAAGGAAAATAAAAAAGAAAATTTAATAGTAATTGCACAGACCGGAATGGGAAAGACCGAAGCGGGATTACATTGGATTGGTGATACCAAAGGCTTTTTTGTGTTGCCTTTAAAAACAGCTATAAATTCTATTTATAACAGGATTATAAATAATATTTGTAATGGTGAAGAAATCGAAGAAAAGGTCGCATTATTGCATAGCGATACTTTGAGTATGTATCTTGAGAATTTTGATGGTGAAGATAATGATAAAATTTTATCCTATTACGAAAATAGTAAAAAGTTTTCTATTCCTTTAAATATAACAACACCTGATCAGATTTTTGATTTTGTTTTTAGAAGTAAAGGATTTGAATTTAAAAATGCTATGATGAGTTATTCAAAAGTTGTTATAGATGAAATACAGGCATATAGTCCTGAGCTTCTTGCAACTCTTATTCGTGGGATACAGGATATAATTGAAATAGGTGGGAAAGTTTCCATATTTACAGCAACTTTTCCACCTTTCATAAAAGACTTGTTGCTTACGGAAAATTTAGATTATTTGAACGAACAGGAGCAAAAATATAAATTTATTACTAAAGAATTTACAAATGATATGAAAAGACATAATGTAAAAATATTAGAAGAAGAACTTAATTCGGAATATATCTATAATCATTATGTAAAAAACAATTCAAAAAACAAAAAATATTTAGTTGTTTGTAATACAATAAAAAAATCTCAAGAAGTTTTTGCAGAATTAAAACAAAAGGGATTAGAAAATGTAAATATTTTACACAGTAAATTTATAAAAAAAGAAAGAAATGAAAAAGAAAATAAGATAATAGAAGTTGGAAAAACTGAAAATATAGGAAATGAAATTTGGATTTCAACGCAAATAGTAGAGGCCAGTTTAGATATAGATTTTGATTTCTTATTTACCGAACTTTCAGATTTAAATGGTTTATTTCAAAGGCTTGGTAGAGTTAACAGGAAAGGGAAAAAAGAAGTTAATGATTACAACTGCTATGTTTTTACAGAAATAAATAAAAATTTAATAAAAGAAAACAAAGATTCAAAAAAAGGATTTATTTATAAAGAAATTTATGATTTAAGTAAAGAGGCAATTAAACAAAAAGGTGATGGAATTTTAACTGAAAAGGACAAACAGAATTTAATAAAAGAATTTTTTACTTTCGAAAAAATAAAGGAGTCTGCATTTTTGGAAGAATATAAGGACAGATATAATTATATTAATCTATCATTAAGAGATTTGGGAATAGAAACTGAAACTAAACAGACATTTAGAGATATTATATCATTTAATGTTTTTCCGGTAGATATTGAAAGAGGACTTTTAAATGAAAATGAGATAAATTCAATATTAAATGAACTTAAAGATATAAAGAGCAAGTTACTTTGTAGCAAATCCGAAGATGAAATAATAGAATTAAAGTTAAAATTTACCAAAAAGTTAGATGAACTCATGAAATATACTGTATCTGTCGGTTTATATGATACTAAATATTTAAAAGAGAAAATTGAAATATCAAAAAATATAAACTTATACAAAGTATATTGTAAATATGATGAAAAAGGATTTATCAGATTGACTTCTGAAGAAGGAAAGTTGTTAGACAGTACAGGATTTGAAAAAATAATTGATGTCGATAAAAAAGACTATGAATATGAATACGACAGTTTTATATAGGTGATTTTATGGATAGAGAAATTACGGGAATAATGATTTATTACAATTTTGTTTGCAAAAGGAAACTTTGGTACTTTTATAATGGGATTACAATGGAGCATACAAATGAAGATGTTTCGATAGGAAAATCCATTGATGAAGAGTTTTATAGTGGAGAAGAAAAGCATATTAATGTAAAAAATATTATAAATATAGATTATATAAAAGATGAAAATGTAATTCATGAAGTAAAGAAGAGTAAAGTAATGGAGGAAGCCTCTATTGAACAGATAAAATATTATCTTTGGATTTTACATAATGAAGGAGTTAAAGACATTACGGGAGTTTTGGACTATCCTCTTCTAAGAAAGAGTAAGAAAATTAAATTGGAATTGGAAGATTTTGAAAAGATTCCAAAAATTCTGGAAGAAATAAGAACTTTGGTTGAAAATGAAAAGCCCCCTGAATTTAAAAAGATAAAATTATGTAAAAATTGTGCATATTGCGATATATGTCTAATATAGGGAGGAGTTATGAAAAAAAGCTATTTTATATATTCTGAATCAGATTTAAAAAGAAAAGATAATACTTTACAGATTTGTACAAACAACGGAAATAAAAAAGATATCCCAATAGAAACTGTTTCCGATATTTATGTTATGACTGAAATGGGGTTCAATACGAGTTTGATAAATATACTTTCAAAATACGGAATATCTGTACATTTTTTTAACTATTATAATTTTTATACAGGAAGTTTTTATCCGAAAGAACAAAATATTTCAGGTAAATTGCTCGTAAAACAGGTAGAATACTTTTCTGATGAAGATAAAAGACTTATTTTAGCAAAAGAATTTGTTAGAGGAGCAACAGAGGGAATTTTAAGAAACTTAAGGTACTATAACGAAAGAGGAAAAAATGTAAAAGAATTTATTGGAATTATTTCAAATCTAAAAAGACATATTGATTTACAAACCAATATTTCTGAACTTATGGGGATAGAAGGAAATATTCATAAAGTTTACTATGATTCGTGGAATACAATTATTGATAAAGAAATAAACTTTGAAAAAAGAGTAAAGCGTCCGCCGGACAATTTAATAAATACTTTAATTTCATTTGTAAATACATTAATTTATACAACTGTACTTTCACAAATATACATAACTCAATTAAACCCTACTGTAAGTTATTTACATTCTCCAGGAGATAGAAGATTTTCACTTGCACTTGATATAGCAGAAATATTTAAACCTCTTATAGGGGATAGAATGATTTTTTCACTCTTAAATAAAAAACAAATTACAGAAAAGCACTTTATAGAAGGATTAAATTATCTTCAATTTACAAAACAAGGTTCTCAGATAGTTTTAAAAGAATATGAAGATAGATTAAATAAAACTATAAAGCATAAAACTTTAGGAAAAAGTGTAAGTTACAAATATTTAATTAGATTAGAGGCATATAAACTTGTAAAACATCTAATGAATGAAAAAGAATATGAAAGCTTTAAACTTTGGTGGTAGAAATGTATATAATATTAGTTTATGATATAGTGCTTGATGAAAAAGGTGCAAAAGTGTGGAGAGATACATTCAAAACTTGTAAAAAATATCTCTCTCATGTACAAAATTCGGTATTCGAAGGAGAATTAACCAAATCCCAACTATTTACCTTAAAAAAATCATTAGCCAAAATAATAAGAAAAGATAGAGATTCACTAATAATATTTAACAGTAGAGACGAAAAATGGCTCGAAAAAGAAATCCTAGGCATAGACAACGGAGCTACAGATAATTTTATTTAAAATGTCTATTATAGCTTTTAGTCGATATATATTTTAAAATTTTGTATTAGAGGAGGTTATTGTATGTGTGATTTCATTAAAGATATTAAAGAAAATTATTTAAAAATGGAAAAAGAATTGGTAACTCAGTTGAATTATAACGTTACTAATCAACAATTAACAGCTGGGACATATCGTGAAGAAATTTGGGCAGATTTTTTTAGGAGGATAGTACCTAAAAAATTTAATATTGAACGCTCAGTATTTATAATAGACTCAAATGAAAATATTTCAAAAGAAGTAGATATAGCAATATATGACGAACAATATACACCTTATATATTTAATTATGGGTTGATAAAATTTATACCAATTGAAGCAGTTGCAGCGGTTGTTCAATGTAAAAGTAGATCATTAGATAAGGACGACTTATTAAATTGGACAGACTCTATTAATAATTTACAAACTTCAAATGATTCAATAGTTAGATTAGCTACATATATTAATATTGGGAGAGAAAACAAAGATGCATCTATTCAGACAGCAACAAATCCTATTAAGATATTATGTCATATACCTACAGAGGAGACATCTAACGATGATACTTGTGGTAGGGATAGTTTCGACATTATTATTGAGGCATATCAAAAAAGTAAATCAAGTGAAGAACAAAATCAAAATAATTCTGAATATAATGGTAATTTAAAAATAAATTTTAGTGATGAAAATTTGTTAGAAGTATTAAAAAATTATAATCAGGCTGATAAGAAAGGATTGGAAGATGAAAAAGGAGATAAGAATAATAAATTTGAAACACTAAAAAATAGAAAAATAATAGATTATACTATATACAAAGGAAAAGAAAAATATACATTGCTTTCATTTATTTTTCAATTCAATCAAATGTTAATGATGATAAATAATCCTATGTTTTTTCCACATAAGGCTTATGTTGATATGTTTAATAAAGATATAAAGGAGAAATAGTTTATGCATACTATTATAGCAATAACTGTTGAAAAAGTTCAGAGATATATTTTTCAGGCGATTGATAAAACTCAAGCAGATGAAAAAACTCTTAAAAATATTATTTCTGCATCTAATAACGTTGCAACCAATATTTTGAAGGAAATTGAAACTAAATTTAATCTTAAAGATACAGAATACGGAGATGGTAATAAGATTCTTTGGATTTCAGGAAAAGTAGTTTTTTGTTGTGAATTATCAAAGGAAGATATTAAAATTAAGTTAAAAGACTTATATCAAAAGGTTTATGAAAATTATCAGGGAAATATTTTTTTGAATTATATAGTTTTTTCTGTTGATAAAATGGATAGACTAAATATTTTAAGAGAAGCGGAAAAGTTACTTAAAAGTAATAATACTAAATCACAAGTTATAAAAGATAATAGAGAAGTATTATTTAGGTTTACAGAATTAGAAATAAAAAATCAGAAAGAGTTAATTGAAACTAAAAATGATAAAGAAAATATATTTTTAACTAATATGGATGATTTAGTTGTAATGGACGAAAATCATGAAACAGACAGTAGTAATGGGAAGATTGCAATTGTAAAAGCAGATATTAATAATCTCGGAAAAATAATGGAGACAATTGATAATTATGATGAGTATTTACAATTAAGTAAGCTGTTATCAGAAAAAATTTCCTTAAATAATATTAGAAAAATGATTGAAGAATATAATGATAATAGTGATAAATTAATTAAAAAAATGGTTCCATTTTATGTTGCAGGAGATGATATCTTTTATGCAGTAAGGATTGATGCTTTATTTGATTCTATAATAATATTAAGTACTTTGATTAAAGAAATTAATGAAGAGTTAAAAATAAAGCAAAGCAATTCGAATAACATAGAATTATCAATAGCGATTGGAGTTGCTTTTGTTAATAACCATCAGCCGATAAGATATTATAGGCAAATAGTGGAAAATGAGTTATCTAAAGCAAAGAAAAGTATGAAAACTAAAAAATCATTTGACTCTATTGTCGGAATATGTATGGCAAACAATCTGTTTTTCATTTATAAAGAAGGTCTAGGATTCAAAGAAAATGATTCATTTTTCCGCTTTCGTAGTGAACTTGGAGAACTTAAAAAGATGATGGATGAAAAAATATTTTCAAGGACAGCATTGCATAATTTTCTAATAAATTTGGAAATAGAAGAAGATGAAGAAAAGAAAATGTTGTATGCTTTGTATTTCTTAATGCCAAATCTTAGAGTTGGAGAAATCAATAACATAGGAGAAAATAAGGAATTATATTTCAAATATTATTGGTTATCCCATTTGCTTGAAGATAAAAAAGGAGCTTTTGAAAGATATTTTGAATGTGGAAAAATTGCTAATATTCTAATTCCAAAGTTAAAATTAGTATTGTTATTTTTAAAAGATAATTATTGTTTAGAAACTTATACAAATCAATATATCATTTCATCTGAAGAAACTTCTAAAACTGATCAAAAGAGAAGAATACGTTCAGTTATGTTTCATAAACCGATAAACTTTTTATTAAGCAAGCTAAATGAAAATGATATAGAAAAACTGTTTATAAATAGAATCCCGAAAAATACAGAAAAAGGATTAAAACAACTATATGTATCAGTGCATTTTGAGCCAGCAATATTTTATAGAGCAAAAAGATTAATGGAACTGGGGAAAAAAGAACAAGTCCTAACAATGTTTATAAACTATAATAACAGTTTTAATCAAAAAGAAGCAGAACAAGAAAATAGCGTTCATACTATGAATTTTGACGAGGAAAAATTTAGAAAAAAATTTGAAGATAAAAAAGATATACGATGGTTGGATAAGCTTATTCTACTTTTTAAATACAATGAACAAAGAATTATCTTAAAAACGATAGAAAAAAATTCTAAGAAAAACCACAACAATAAACGGATTTAAAACATTTTATATAGAAAATAATATATAAACAAAAAATAGAGTATAATATTTTATAGAAAAAATACAGGAGGGTTAAATTATGTTTGAAATTAAAATAAAAATAACTACAGTTTCTTGTTGCTTAATTGGAAACCAAACGGAAAGTTTTTCCGTAGGAGGAGTTGACCAGTCAACAACTATAGATGAAAAAGGGAACCCAATTATTCATGGTTCAGCTTTTAAAGGAGCTTTACGTAATTTAATTAGAGAAAAATATCAAGATAAAATGGTAAATACTACTGGATATATGAAATCTGTTATTAAAGAAACTTTAGAGAAATATGAGAATGAAGATATAAATAAGACTGAAAAAATTAATAAAATAATATCAAATTTAAAGTATAAAAACGAAAATTTCAAATCAGAATATATTTTTGGAATTGAAGGAGTTAATGGTATGCCTAGATTATTTTGCTCTGATTTTAGGGTATCAAAACGTAAGAATAGAAAAGAAGATTATTTTTTAATAGATACAAAAAATAGTTTGGAAGAAAAAGACGGAAATATATTTAGTAATCCAAGAACCTATAAAGTTATAAAACCCGGTGTTGAGTTTGAAGGAATTATTAGATTCTATAATCCATTTTCTATGGAAACAGAAGATTCTTCAAAAGAAGGATTAATAAAAGGTGAGCTTGAAAAAGTATTGAAAGAATTTAATTGTGGATTGTATAGAATTGGCAACTCAAAGTCAAGAGGATATGGACAAATAAAAGTAGAAATAATTGATTAGAATAAAAAAGGGTGAATGAAATGATAACATATGAAGTTAAATTGAAAAAAATAGGAGAAATGACAACTATACCTGATTCTCAAAGACTTTTTGGTTTTTTAATTAACAGTTCTAAGAAATGTTGCACTGAAGATGAGATTAGCATATTTGTAAAAGGGGTTAAGGAAAAGAAAGAAAAATGTATGATTTCAAATTTAATGCCTACTGGGTATTATCCTACACCTAAAGCGTTTATTCTTCAAAACTTAGAATTTAAGTTAGCTGAAAATCAGGAAAAAATTAAAGAATATGAAAAAGAACAAAATGAATTAAATATTGAAAGCAAATCGATAGTTAAAGAATTAATAAGCAAAAATAATATAAAAAAAAATGAGAGTATCGAATTAAATAAAGAAGAGAAGAAAAAATTAAATGATGAAATAAATAATTTAAAATTAGAATTAGATAAAATAAAAAATAAATATAATAGTTTATCTGAAAATATAAATAATTTATCTGCTAAAAATATCTATGAATCTATTAAAAATATGGATTTTATTGAGAGATGTCAATTGAATGATTTTTTGATACTTTCAGAAAGTAAAGAAATAATTAATGTAAAAAAGATGAAAAATTTTAATTATATAAAGAAAAATCAAACTTTCATTCAAAAATTTCGTTTAGAAAATCAAATTAAAGAACTTCCAGGATTACCAAATGTTGCATATTCTTTACCTATTCTTTCTTTTGTAGATAAAGAAGATAATTTTGTAAAAGAATTTAGTTTCTTTGTTAAGGTAATGGAAGGAACTTGTATTTCAAATATTTTGAAATATATGAAAAATAGTATTTCTGAACAGAAGACAATAGGTGATAAATCTGAAATTCCATGTTTTTTAGGAGGGAAAGGAAGCTCGGGTTATAATGAGTACAGTATTCATAATATTGAAATTATAAGCGAAGAAGATGAGGAGATATCATCTACAAATGCAAATTATCTTAATATTGGAGTTTTATTACCAAATTTTGATAATATTGATGAGAATAATTCAGTTTTAGATATATATACATCTGACAGAAAGCCTTTTGAAATAGAAAATGAAATATCTAAAGTAATTAGTTTTGTAACTGCAGGGAGTGTTATCAAAGTAAAAGAAGATAAAACAGAATTATATAAAGTTGGGAAAAGTATAGATAATAGTAAATATAATCCTTTATATAAGAAAAATGCAATTATTTTTGGTAACTCTTATCTTATTAAATTGGAGGTGTAAATAGTGAAACTTAAAATTACAACTATTTCATCCTTGATTTTATCTCCTAGAATGGAAAAAGCATTGTACAAGGGTGTTGACTATAAAAATATTAATGAAAATATAAAAAATTCAAACATAGTAAATATTAATAATATAAATATTATTTACCCTTTTTATAGTTATGAAGAGAGAAATTTATTACCTGAGAATGAATTTTTATATGCACAAGAGTATTATATTCCAGCATCTTCTTTAAAAGGAGCATTGTTATCTGGTACAAAAAACGAAGATGATAATAGCTTTAGAACTAAAATTTTATTTCAAGATATTAAGATAAGTAAGGAAGATATAGAATTAAAAAATTTATATAAATTTCAATACTTATATCAAAATGACAAGAAGAAAAATAAAGGGAAAAATCAAAAGACTGTTTATAAAGCTCCAAAATTTGAAACCTTTTTTCCTAGTTTAGCTATAGAGATGATTGGAAGTGGAAAAAATTTGAAACTGAAGTCTTATTTAGATGTGATGTATCTGCAGAATTCAAAAACAAATTAGAAGATAGTTTTGAAAGTACTAAAAATAAATTAAATAATTATATGGAAGAAATAGAAAGAAGGATAACAAATATTGAGTCTTGGATAAAGAATAGAAAATTAGAAAATCAGGTAGAAAAAAGTAAAGATAATGAAAATTATTTAGAAAAATTGAAAAAGATTAAAGATAATATTCAAAAACTACTACAACAAATACAAAATAATAAAAATATAGTGTTTTTAGGTGGTTATAAGGGAATTTTAGGTAGTCTATCTGAGCTTAATCAAAATCTTAATTTGCAAAATGGATTTTATATTGATGAAAAAACAATGCTACCATACGGATTGATTGAATTAAGTATAATTGAATAACTTGAATTTCAATATATTAAACTAAAGATAGTAAAATTATTAAAAAAGATGATTTGTCAACCTTCAGTATGTGAAATTTACTGGAGGTTCGACAGATTAAAAAAATGTTAAATTTTCAAGTAATTCTGTTTCAGTTAAAAAATTTAGTGGAAAATTTCAAAAAAATTTTGTAGGTAGACAGAATTGACTTATTAATAGTAGTATTTTCAATATGTATAGAACTACCTGTTTAAATAGAAACATACTGTAATGTAAATTCAGACCTATTACTAATACTTATATAGTGGTCTATATCGTTTAAATAGAAACATACTGTAATGTAAATTATAAAAAATTTAGAAGAAATTAGAGGAATTATTGTTTAAATAGAAACATACTGTAATGTAAATTCGATTTTGAATATAATTTATTTCTTCCAAATTTTCGTTTAAATAGAAACATACTGTAATGTAAATTTTTTAAGATACTTATTAAACCATCCCAAGTTTGTTTAGTTTAAATAGAAACATACTGTAATGTAAATCTTAAAAAGTCTGTTTTGTCCTATATCAATGCCGTTGTTTAAATAGAAACATACTGTAATGTAAATAATTGGGAGTTTTTTTGCTTTTTTGCTTAAGTTGATATTCGTTTAAATAGAAACATACTGTAATGTAAATTTGAATTTTATTTGTAAATCATCTTTACATTAATGATTGTTTAAATAGAAACATACTGTAATGTAAATTATTTTTCTCTTATTCTACCTCTCAATTTTGCATAAGTTTAAATAGAAACATACTGTAATGTAAATACAACTGACGGGGTCAAAGATAGCGATAGAGTGCTTGAAGTTTAAATAGAAACATACTGTAATGTAAATAAGCAATTTACAAATTCAAATAAAGTCTATAAAAGAGTTTAAATAGAAACATACTGTAATGTAAATGAATTTTGTTCTTCTTCAACTTCAAACTTATTGCCGTTAGTTTAAATAGAAACATACTGTAATGTAAATTAGATTTTGAATATAATTTATTTCTTCTAAATTTTCAGTTTAAATAGAAACATACTGTAATGTAAATATTGTAAAAGAGTTACTTGCTATAGAGCTGTTATAGGTTTAAATAGAAACATACTGTAATGTAAATCAATACAGTGCTGTGGGATAAATCTCATAAATTATAGTTTAAATAGAAACATACTGTAATGTAAATATTAGATAAATCTTGTTGTAACTTTTTATCGTTGTTAGGTTTAAATAGAAACATACTGTAATGTAAATATTTTCAATCTTTATCAGTCGATTTTGCTTTGTTGAGTTTAAATAGAAACATACTGTAATGTAAATATTATAGCAAACATAATTATAACAAATGCAATAAGTTTAAATAGAAACATACTGTAATGTAAATAACAATCAAAAAATACTTAATATAAGAAATATTAAGTTTAAATAGAAACATACTGTAATGTAAATTTTATAATGTATAATGATAAAATACCTACTTTTTGTTTAAATAGAAACATACTGTAATGTAAATTTAAAATTTTTAACAGCTAATGAAATAGATAAATATGTTTAAATAGAAACATACTGTAATGTAAATCTTTATCTTCTGAAAATGCTCTCAGATTTCTTAGTTTAAATAGAAACATACTGTAATGTAAATGTTTAACAGAATCAAATGTTTTATCAAGTCTATCGTTTAAATAGAAACATACTGTAATGTAAATAATGGTTGTGTATGATCTTCTTTCTTTTCTCCCCAGTTTAAATAGAAACATACTGTAATGTAAATGAATTTAATGAAATTAATCATTGGTTGCATTACTATACTAAGTTTAAATAGAAATATACTGTAATGTAAATATAAAAACGGCGTAAATAACCTTTTATATACAAAGGTTTAAATAGAAACATACTGGGCTTGAGATATAATAGGGATACAGAGGAAAAAGCTTGATAAATAGGAGCTTTCAGCACTGTATCCCTATTTTTAAAATCAAACAAAATATCGAAAAGGAGGCTTTTATGATATGTAGAAAAATATTTCAAGCCATTGTGTCAGTTATTCCATTAGCAAAGGCGGTGGTGAATCAATGAGATGGATAATAAAAATAATCTTGTTCCCAATCAGCCTGCTGTTAAGCATTTTGACCGCATTTCTAACATTCTTGCTTAGTATAGGAACAGCGATATTGTATTTGCTAATGCTGATGTGTGTATTTGTTGCCATAGGCTCGTTCTTTATGCTACACAACACAAGAGCAGCAATAGAAGCACTTATCATTGGATTTTTGTTAAGTCCTTACGGAATACCGATGATAGGAGCTGTAATTATAGCTTTTATACAAGGAATCAATGAAGCCATAAAATCGATATAAAAAATTTCATAAAAATGGTTACCAAGGGCGATAGATAAAAACTATCGTCTTTTTTAGTGGAAAAATATCATGGAAAGGAGAGCTTTTAGATGAGTATGTATTTATTTGATGAACAACCTATCGTTGCAAATAAGACATTGGCAAGGGAGATAGGTTTAAATGAAGCTCTTATCTTACAGCAAATAAACTATTGGATAGAAATAAATAAGAAATCCGGCAATAACTTCTATGACGGAAGATATTGGACATATAACTCAATAAGAGCATGGCAGGAAAAAGATTTTGACTATATGAGTTTCGATACTGTAAAAAGAACCTTTGCGAAGTTGGAAAAGGCAGGTTTTCTACTCGTAGGAAACTACAATAAAGATCCAAGAGATAAGACAAAATGGTACACCATAAATACCGAAAAGCTGGAGGAACTTTATGCTGAAATTGAGAACAAAAAGAAAAAAGAAGAATTACAAGCCTTAGAAAAAGCTATGCCCAATGCATTAGGGCAAAATGCACCAATGGAAAAGTGCAAAATCCACCAATGCACAAGTGCAGATTGCACCAATGCAACAGAGCAAAATCCACCATTGCAAAATGGCAATATGCCCCAACCATTACCAGAGATTACTACAAATAATTCATCAAAGATTACTATAGATATTTCATCATATAATTCCACCCATCATTCCGTCATAGATGCCGAGTATTCAGAACCAAGAAAAAGGATGGACGGAGAGGCGGAAATAGAAAACAAAAATATATATCAGAACTGCTTAGATGAGTTAAGAACACAGACAGGCTATTATGAACATCTTGAGTTGGGCAATAAATTTATAGTTAAAGACTTTGATGAGATATTAAAGATACTGGCAGATATTATGATACTTGATGATAGAGAGTTTGTTACAATCAATCAAACGAAGCTTCCTGCACATATAGTAAAAGAAAGATTTAGAAAACTTAAATCAGAGCATTTGGAGTATTTGTCAGATGTTATTAAGGAAAATGAATACAAGATTAGGAATATCAGAGCATTTGTCCTAACAGCAGCATATAATGCACCAAGTGGGATAGATGCACATTACTCTGCCCTTGTAAGCTATGATATGAGAGGAGGATATTGAATGTGATTAACGAAGAAATTGCAAGAAAGACACTAAGCCTTGAGATTAAGGCTGCCAAAGTAACAGGAAAACTTCTTTTAAATCTGTTGAAAAAACTGATAAAAGAAGCAGAGAAACTGGGAGGACTTGAAAAACTCGTTAAAGTAAACGGAAATGAAGTCAAGCTCAAAGATATGGCGAAAAAAGGACAGCTTGAAGAAATACCGGTAGAAGAAGCGGAGCTTAAGGAACTGAAAAAAGAGCTTAACAAATATGGTGTTAAGTTTTCAGTGATGAAAGATAAGGAAACAGGCAAATACTCTGTATTTTTCCAAGCCAAAGATATGAAAATGATGGAGAAAGCCTTTAAAAATGCTCTTGCAACATCAGAAAGAAAGGCTGAGAGGAAAGAGTCCATTCACAAAAATATTGAGAAGTTTAAGGAGATGGCAAAAAATACTGTTTCTAAGGACAAAGTTAAGAATAAGCAAAAGGAGCAGAGCCTATGAGCAGCTTGATAACATTTGAAAATATGGAATTTGGGAAACTCACTGTAATGGAAAAAGACGGTGAGTTTTTCTTTATCGGAAAAGAAGTTGCAGAGAAGTTGGGATATGCAAGAGGAAGAAAAGCGGTATTAGATCATGTAGATGCAGAGGACAGAGATGAAGTCCCGTTTCAGGACGCCATCGGAAGAATGCAAAAAACATCAATCATCAATGAGTCCGGCTTATATTCTCTGATCCTATCTTCTAAATTACCACAAGCAAAAGAATTTAAGAGATGGGTAACCACAGAGGTATTGCCGAGTATTCGTAAGAATGGCAGATATATCAAAAATCAAGAAAATATGAGCAATAAAGAAATATTGGCAAATGCGGTACTCCTTGCCAACAACCTGATTGCTGAAAAAGAAAAAATCATAGAGGATTTAGAGCCGAAAGCTAAGTATTTTGATGAACTGGTGAATAACCATCTGCTTACTAATTTCAGAAATACAGCAAAAGAGCTTCATATTCCACAAAAGGTATTTATTCAATTCCTCATAGAGAAGGAACTTATTTATCGGGATAAGAAAAATAGACTTCTACCCTATGCTAAGAACAATAAGGGATATTTTGAAGTAAAGGAATGGTGTAGAAACGATAATGATGCAGTGGGCATTCAAACCTTTGTAACACCTAAAGGAAGACACTTTCTTTTACTCTTGATTGGAGGTGAAAAGACTCGTGATAGATAAAATATTAAAAGACATTAAAGACGTATTTAAGGTGCAGGATAAGGTAAAGTTTCTAAAGCAGAATATTCCATATCTTGCATTTTTCTATTTAGGAAACATCTTTTCAAATCATGTAAGAAGCTATGTTGGAGGAGATGTGATAGACAGGATATTTCAAGGAATACTTGAGCTTAATACGATGAGTTTTATCCCAAGCATACATCTTATTGATATACTGGTAGGAGTTGGAGTAGCAGCCTTAATTAAATTTATTGTCTATACCAAAGGTAAAAACGCCAAGAAGTTTAGACAAGGAAAAGAGTACGGCTCTGCAAGATGGGGAAATAAAAAAGACATCGAGCCATATATGGACGAGAAGTTTCAAAACAACATCTTGCTAACACAAACAGAACGACTGACAATGAATGGCAGACCTGCTAATCCAAAGTATGCAAGAAATAAAAATGTACTTGTCATAGGAGGTAGTGGAAGTGGTAAGACGAGGTTTTATGTCAAACCGAACCTTATGCAAATGCACTCGTCATATTGCGTAACCGATCCGAAAGGAACGATAGTCCTTGAGTGTGGCAAAATGCTTGAAGATAACGGATATGAGATAAAAATTTTAAATACCATCAACTTCAAAAAGAGCATGAAATACAATCCATTTGCCTATATTCGTTCTGAGAAAGATATATTAAAACTTGTTCAGACTATCATTGCAAATACCAAAGGTGAGGGAGAAAAGGCAGGTGAGGATTTTTGGGTAAAAACCGAGAAACTCTACTATACAGCCCTTATAGGATATATCTTCTATGAAGCACCAAGAGAAGAAAAGAACTTTGCAACTCTCCTTGATATGATAGACGCTTCGGAAGTAAGGGAAGATGATGAAACCTATATGAATCCCATTGACAGACTCTTTGAAGCACTTGAGAAGAAAGAGCCTACACATTTTGCAGTCAAGCAATATAAGAAGTACAAATTGGCAGCCGGAAAAACAGCGAAATCTATTTTAATTTCTTGCGGTGCAAGGCTTGCTCCATTTGACATTCAGGAACTTAGGGACTTGATGCAAGAAGATGAATTGGAACTGGATACTCTTGGTGATAGAAAGACTGCCCTCTTTGTTATTATCTCCGATACCGATGATACTTTTAACTTTGTAGTGTCCATTATGTACTCGCAATTATTTAATCTGCTCTGTGATAAGGCGGATGATGTTTACGGCGGAAGATTACCTGTTCATGTAAGGTGTCTTTTGGATGAGTTTGCAAATATCGGCTTAATTCCAAAGTTTGAAAAGCTCATTGCAACCATTCGTTCCAGAGAAATATCCGCAAGTATCATTTTACAGGCACAATCTCAGTTAAAGGCAATCTACAAGGATAACGCCGACACGATTGTAGGTAACTGTGATAGTACCCTATTCTTAGGTGGCAAAGAGAAAACAACACTTAAAGAGCTATCTGAAACACTTGGTAAAGAAACCATAGACCTATATAACACTTCTGAAACAAGGAGCAATCAAAAGAGTTTTGGACTGAATTACCAAAAGACCGGTAAGGAACTGATGAGCCAAGATGAAATAACAGTAATGGACGGCAGTAAATGTATCTTTCAACTTCGTGGTGTTCGCCCTTTCCTATCGGATAAATTTGATATTACAAAGCACAAGAACTATAAGCTACTTGAGGATTATGATAAAAAGAACCTGTTTGATATAGAAAGCTATATGAAAAGAAGGGGCAAGGCTAAACTAAATAAGAATACGGTTATTATGAAGTTATAGCTGTTAGATATTATTTGCATTTGGTATAATAATCAAAGAGAAATACACAAGGAGGAAACCTTATTGAACGATAAAGAACTGATAGGAAAAGTTCATTCATCTATGTATCACCAATTAAAAAGAAAAGGATATGCAACAGCAGTAGATGTGCTTATGGATTTGGAAATACTTTCAAAGACCGACTATGAACTTTGGAGAAATGGAAAAGTTTTGTATTTGGAAAAAGTATGCAAGGTCAATCTTAAAAAATTGTCTACAATACTGCATGAAATGAGGGTATATGCAAAGAAAGGAAATCTAAAGCCGTCGTTTTGTGTATATAAGAAATGGGCGGTTAAGAAAAAGAACGGGCAAGGGAAAAAGCCGGTTATTAAACTACGGTTTAGCAAAAGTGGTTCTGAAGATATTGAAAAATGGTATGCTACTCACTTTGTAGACACGAAGAAGATAGAAAAGATAAAAGAAGAAAAACAAGTAAATAACAGTGATGATAAGCAGTAAGTCTAAAAATAGATTTGCTGCTTTTTTCATGTAAAAAGCAGGAGGAAAGATGATAAGGATAAGAAATCCCACTTAACAGGCAGGAAAAATTTAATATCGAGGTTGTGAAGCGATTGGAAAATAAAACTTTCAGTCGTTTTTTTATTGAAAAGAAAAAGGAGATAAAGACAAATGAAGCAGGAAATGATTAACATCAATGCCAACTTGGTTGTAGAGCCTACTTTTTCAAGTTTTGAAAAAGATGAGGAAACAGTAGAAGTTGCAAACTTTACTCTTGTAAAAAAATACGGGAAAGGCAAGGAATATATCAACTGTGCAGCTTATGGAGAGAAAACGGAAGTGGCAAAAGGATTTGAAAAAGGCGATCTCATTCATATCTTTGGATATTTCAAAGAGCGTGAAAAAGACGGTAAGACTTACAAAAACTTTGTAGTAAAGTCATACAACAAAATTGAGAAGAAAGAAAATAAGGAGGAAGAATAAAATGGAATTTTTTACACAGGCGGTAAATGTATTAAAAATCTTGGTAACAGCAGTAGGGGCAGGACTTGGAGCGTGGGGAGTTATCAACCTGATGGAAGGATATGGTTCAGATAATCCCGGAGCAAAATCACAGGGTATAAAGCAGCTTATGGCTGGGGGAGGTATTGTCCTTATCGGCTTAAAGCTTATTCCGTTACTTGCAAATCTTTTGAAGTAAGGAGAAATCTATGTTTGGTATTTTCGATAAGATAGAAGAATTTTTCAGAGAACTTCTGCTCGGAGGTATCAAGGCAAACTTAGAATCCATGTTTCTTGACATAAACAATCAGGTAAACAGCGTTGCAGCAGATGTAGGAAAGACACCTATGGGGTGGAACGGAGAAGTATTCAGCTTTATTAAAAATATTAATGACTCCGTTATTATTCCCATAGCAGGGCTAATAATAACGGCAGTCCTTTGTATCGAGCTTATCAATATGGTCATGCAAAAGAACAATATGCACGATACGGACACCTTTGAGTTTTTCAAATACATCATCAAGATGTGGATTGCTGTATGGTTAGTATCTCATGCCTTTGAGTTTTCAATGGCGGTTTTTGATGTTGCACAAAGTATGGTAAACAAGGCGGCGGGGGTAATCAACACCTCTGCCACCGTTTCCGGAGATCAGATTGTTCAGATGGTGGATGCCCTAAAGGATAAAGGACTGGGTGAGCTTTTAATGATTCTGTTTGAAATCTCACTTGTAAAAGTTGCAATACAGGCAATATCCATCGTGATTATGCTTGTAGTTTATGGAAGAATGTTTGAAATCTATGTGTACTCATCTGTTTCAGCCATTCCTTTTGCGACGATGGGAAACAAAGAATGGGGGCAGATAGGAACAAACTACATCAAAGGACTGTTTGCTTTAGGGCTTCAGGGATTGATTCTAATGGTTTGTCTTGGAATTTATGCAGTATTGGTTAAAACGATAAACTTTACGGACATACACACGAGCATATTTATGGTACTCGGATATGCAGTATTACTGGGACTGATGATGTTAAAGAGCGGAACGCTTGCAAAAAGCGTGATGAACTCGCATTAAGGAGGAAAAGATGAAAACAGAAAATAAAGAAAGACTCTTTTTAGCTGTGGAAGTTTTACTTGCAGGATTTGCAGTAGCTTTTACTGCACTGAGTGGAAGAAAACTAAGCAGACTGGAGAAAAAGATTGATACTGTCAAAAGGGACAGCAATTCCATTTTGATGTTTCAAAGTGAGAAAAATAATGAGATGGAAAGAGAAATCGAAGAAGTAAGGGACGAAGTTTCAAGCGTATATGGACATATAGAGGAACTTTTGAGAATAAAGGAAGATGGGAGGTAGCTTATGGCGTATGTACCCATTCCAAAAGATTTAAATAAAGTTAAAACAAAAGTTGCTTTTAATCTTACCAAAAGACAGCTCATAGGATTCAGCGTTGCAGGACTGATAGGAATCCCCGTATATATCTTTACAAGGAAATTTGTACCAAATGATATAGCGGTCATACTTCTTATTGTATCAACGCTTCCTATATTTTTCGCAACTCTTTTTGAAAAAGACGGACTGCCCTTTGAAAAGTATTTTAAGCATATCTATTTACACAAGTTTTATCAGCCTATGAAGCGTGTGAGAAAGGAGGTTTACCTTGAACAGCAAAAGAAAAATTCAGCAGATAAAGTTAGAAAGAAACAAAAAGGCACTAAAAAGGGGGAAACAGGACTTAAAGCAAGATAAAACAAAGATGAAAAAAGAGAGAAGCGGATTTTTAAGTCTTATCTTAAAGAAAGAGCCGAAACGCCATACCGTAGAAGATACCATTCCCTATCTTAGAATGTTAAAAAGCGGTATATGCCAAACAGATGAAAGGTACTTTAATAAAAGTATCGTCTTTGAGGACATTAACTACCAGCTTGCCTTAGATGAAGATAGGGACTTGATTTTTAACCAGTTTGCAAACTTTCTAAACTCCTTTGATCCGAGTGTAAGTATCGAGCTTTCATATATTAATCAGCTTGGAAGAAATGAAGAAATGCAGTCGGCAATACAAATACCGGATAAAAAGGACGGCTTTGACGATATACGATTAGAGTTTAGAGAAATGCTAAAAAGCCAGATAGTAAAGGGAAATAACGGACTGAAAAAATCAAAGTATGTAACATTTACAGTAGAGGCGGACAATATGGAGCAGGCAATCTCAAAACTTGAAAGACTGGAGATAGACATCTTATCCAATCTTAAAAATATGGGAGTAAGGGCGGAAAGCCTTACCGGCGAAGAAAGGTTAAAGATTCTTCACGATATATTAAATCCAAGTAAGACATTTTACTTTTCATATAATGACTTGCAAAGAAAAGAAAGTACAAAGACATATATTACACCTGATGAGTTTAACTTTACACCAAGCAGATATTTTAAGTTCGGTAAATTCATCGGAGCAACAAGCCATTTTCAAATCCTTGCAAGTGAGCTTTCAGACCGTATGCTTTCAGAGTTTTTAGACATTGATGATAACATCAATATCTCGTTTCATATCAGGGCGATAGAACAGAGCGAAGCCATTAAGATGGTAAAAAGGAAAAATACCGATATTGATAAGATGCGAATTGAGGAAAATAAAAAGGCGGTAAGATCGGGTTATGATATGGACATCTTACCGTCAGACTTAATCACCTATGGGGAAGATGTAAAAAGCCTGTTAAAAGACTTGCAGACAAGAGATGAGCGTATGTTTGTTGTAACCATTGTCTTTATGAATTTTGCAAGGACAATACAAAAACTTGAAAACTCTATTGCACAGATAAGCTCCATTGCCAATAAGCATAACTGTAAGATAAAAAGGCTTGACCACACACAGGAACAGGGACTTGTAAGTGTACTTCCTCTTGGAGTAAATAAGCTTGAGATTAACAGAGGACTTACTTCCTCATCTACGGCAGTCTTTATGCCCTTTACAACGGAAGAACTTTTTATCAACTCAAGCAACAGTTTGTATTACGGATTAAATGCCCTCAGTCATAACCTGATTATGGCAGACAGGAAAAGGCTCAAAAATCCGAACGGTTTGATACTTGGTACACCGGGTAGCGGTAAGTCATTCTCAGCAAAAAGAGAAATGGCAAATGCTATTATTGTAACGGATGATGATGTCATTATCTGCGATCCCGAAGGAGAGTACGGAAACCTTGTAAGACAGTTTGACGGAGAAGTCATTAAAGTAAGCAGTAAGTCAAAGGACTACCTCAATCCCCTTGATATAAATATGAACTATGGAGATGGGGACGCACCGCTTAAAGACAAGGCAAACTTCATAATGAGTATGCTTGAACTTGTAGTTGGCGGTAGCGGACTTACAGCGGAAGAAAAGTCGGTAATAGACAGGTGTTTGCCTAAGATTTATGAGAAGTATTTTGA
Source organism: Parvimonas sp. M20 (assembly GCF_035282425.1). Taxonomy (NCBI): domain Bacteria; kingdom Bacillati; phylum Bacillota; class Tissierellia; order Tissierellales; family Peptoniphilaceae; genus Parvimonas; species Parvimonas sp. M20. The sequence goes on from NZ_JAYKBQ010000001.1 coordinate 44,267, forward strand.
CAACCCTATAAAAGAAAATATGCCGATACTTCAGGATTTATACGATATGCTTAAAAATCAGGAAGAAAAAGTCGGTAAGAAACTGGCAACTGAGATGGAGATTTATGTAACAGGCTCTCTTAATGTATTTAACCATCAGTCAAATGTGGATTTGAATAAGAAACTCCTTTGTTTTGACATCAAAGAGCTTGGAAGTCAGTTAAAGAAAATAGGCATGCTTGTGATACAAGATCAGGTGTGGAATAAGGTATCTTTAAACAGAGGAAATAAGGCAACAAGATACTATATAGACGAGTTCCACCTGCTTTTAAAAGACGAACAGACTGCGTCATATTCCGTTGAAATATGGAAAAGATTTCGTAAATGGGGAGGTATTCCGACAGGCATTACGCAAAATGTCAAAGACCTTCTGATGAGTAAGGAAATAGAAAATATCTTTGACAATACGGAGTTTGTACTAATGCTTAATCAAGCGTCCGGCGATAGAGAAATACTTGCAAGAAAGCTTAAAATCTCAAAACCTCAGCTTAAATATGTTACCAACTCCAATGAGGGCGAGGGACTGTTATTCTTTGGAAATACAATAGTTCCGTTTATTGACAAATTTCCGAAAGACACCATTTTATATAAGAAAATGACGACAAAACCCGAAGAAGTGAGGTAGGCTTATGAGTAAAAAGATGAAAAAAGACTTTGCCGAGAGGCAGAAGATAAAAGAAGAAGCAAGACTTTTAGGGAAAGATAATACTGATATTGATGAAAGCAGCAAGTTAAAGCATGGGGATGATTACAGAGGGAAGATTATCCATGACAAAGACAGATTTCAGGATAAGATACACGAAAAGATAAGCAAAAGAAATTCTGAGAATGAGCTTACACAGGGAAGTTCCAAGAAAAATGCAAGGTATAGAAAATCTGTTAAAGCAAATTCCAACCAAAGATATGACGACAAAGGAAATGCTGGTATAAAATCAAGCTATTATACAGATGTGAAGGATGGACAAGTCTACGATCCTTTAGGCAAAGACCTTGATAATGACGGTATCATCGACAGGTATGACAATGACTTTAGGGACAGCGACTATTTTGAATCAGCTTATGATGTGGAAGATAATCTTCATATAAAGGAAGATATAACAGGAAAATCTTCCAAAAAACATAAGGCTCAAAAGGAAAAGTATAAGAAGAAAAACTATTCAGATAAGCTCTATACAAGAAGTAAGGATAATACTTCAAAAGAAGAAAATGCTAAAGATAAGGCTGAAAGCAAAAATACCGGTAAAGAAACTGTCTATGACAAAGAAAAGAAGAACAGCCTTTCCAAAGAGCAAAAAAAGGCACTGAAAAATAAGGTAGCAAAGGTGTCTGCTCTATCAGGACTTGCAAAAGGAAGTGAAACGGTAAGGGATTATCTTTCCCATGGCAGTGATGAAAATCAGGGTGTGGAAACCGGAGAAAAGATTGCAGACGGCAATTCAAAATTACTTCATGGGATAAAAAATTATGCCAATAAGAAAAAGGCTAAGAAAAGCTATGATCTCAGCAAAAAAGATTACAAGATACGAAAGCGTAAATCAAAGCTGGAGTTTCGGGAAGCCAAAGAGGAATTAAAGAAAACGGATGAGTACAAGAAAGCTGATACCTTTAAGAGATTTCAAAAGCGTAAGCAAATGAAAGATACTATAAGAAAGCAGAATAAATCAAGGCTTAGGGACAGGATTAAGGAAGGAGTTATTAACACCTTAAAGAGTTCAAAGGAAATGATCGTACGAAAAGCAAAGGGACTTATGATGATTGTCATAGGTCTTATTATTTTACTGACTTTCTTTACCAACTTTGCAGGCACATCTATGACTGGAATGATGAACTCTACAAGCGGAGTATTAACCACAACCTATCTTTCCAACCAAACTGTGCTAAGTGAAATCAATCAGCAGTTTTCGGGATTGGAGGAAGGACTACAGGAGGAGATAGATTCCGTAGAGGGAAATTATCCCGGCTATGATGAATACATCATAGAAAAAGAGGGAGAAATCGGACACAATACCCATGAACTTTTATCCTACATCACTTCAAGATGTGGAGAAATTAAGGATTCAAAGGAAGTTCAAAGCATCATCAATGACCTTTTTACAAAGATGTATGATTTATCTTATCGGGAAAAAATTGAAATCAGATACAGGACAGTTACGGAAACATATACCGATGAAGATGGCAATGAGCATACCGAAAGCCATGAAGAAGCCTATGAGTATAAGAAGCTCATAGTAACGCTGAAGAAAAGAGAAATGGACAGTGTTGTAAGAGAAATCTTTGCAGAGTATCTCGATAATGTTCTTCACTATGAAGCACTGCTTGCATCTAAAGGAAATATGGAAACTGTCTTTGGAAGCGGAAACGGAAATTTATCGGAGATTGTAGAGAATCCCGACTTTTCAAATCCGGGAATTGCCTTTGATGATGTAACGGTGAAGGCATTGTTTAACGAAGCGGAAAAGCATATCGGAAAGAGATATGTATTTGGGGCGAACGGGCCGAATAACTTCGACTGTTCGTCCTTTGTGTGTTGGAGCTTTACCCATTCGGGAGTAAAAAATATGCCACGAACGACCGCTTGGGGAATTTACAAAACTTACTGCAATCCCGTATCACCATCGGAAGCAAAGGCGGGAGATATAATCTTTTTTAAAAACACCTATAACAGTGGAAGTCCAATATCTCACGTCGGCATTTACGCAGGGAACGGAATGATGATACACGCAGGAGATCCGATTCGCTTTGTCAGTATCAATACACCTTACTGGAGAGAACATTTCTATGGATTCGGTAGAGTTCGTTAAACGATGAAAGGACGGTAAAATGTGAAAAAAGAACTTACAGCAGTAAAAAACAAGATAAAGAAGTTAAGGGATAAGAAGGCTCTGATTGATGAAGAATTGGAGCCTTTATTGATTCGTGAAGAAGAACTTGAAAATGAGGAGATTGTTGCCATTTGCAGGAAGAACAACATCACAATTACAGATTTAATGGCAAAGGTTAAAAAGGAACAAACAGAAACGAAAAAGGAGAAAACAGATGAGAACAGTTATGAAAAATAAGGTATTTACAAGGCTAATGACAGTTTTGCTTCTTGTGGTTATGGTCATTATGGCAGCTTACCCATCGGTAGCCTATGCACAGGTTGATGAAAAAGAAGCAGCACAGGAAACACTAAAAGAAGAACCGAAAAAACCGGAAATTACAGTTATTAAAAAGGAAGAAGAAAAAGAAGTCCGCTATCCCAATAAGTTAAATGCGAAAGAACCTGAGAACTTAAAACAAAATAATGCGGCTTCAAACGGTGAAAAGGCAAATACAAATAAGGGAGTGGCTTCCGCTCCCTCAAAAGCAAGGGCTTCCGTTACGGAAAACAAGGATAATGCCAATCAAGATTATCCGATTCATCATAACAGCGATAAGGAGAATAAGGAAACCGATAAATATTCCGCTGATGCCAGACAGTTTATTACCTTTAAGACGAAGAACGGTAAGACCTTTCACCTCATTATCAATCACGATGAACAGGGAGAAAATGTAATGCTCCTTACCGAAGTTTCCGAAGATGATCTGCTCAATATGGTTGAAGCAAAGGAAAAACCGAAAGAAGTAGTCAAGGAAGAACCTGTAAAACAAGAGAAAACGGAAGAAGTAAAGCCTGAAAAAAAGGAAGAAAAAAGCAGCACTGGAACATATATCCTGCTTGCTCTTGTAACTTTGGGTGCATTGGGAGCAGGATATTATTTCAAGATAGCAAAGAAGAAAGAAGATAAGGAACTGGAAGCCTTAGAGGAAGATGATGATTTTTTCTCGAAAGCGGAAGTCAATGAAGAAATGGAAAATGAAGAAGTTGAAAATCAGGAAACGGAAGATGAAACAGATGACAGAGAAGATGAATTAGAAGAATAATTCTTCACGAAAAACATATAATATTCAGAACATAACACAGGGCGGAAGAATCACAACTTTCGCCCTATTTTACTGAAAACAAGGAGGAAAAACGATATGGAACTTGTGATAGCAGAAAAACCGAGTGTTGCCCTATCCATAGCCAAAGTGATTGGAGCAAAGAATAAAAAAGACGGATATTATGAGGGGAACGGATATATAGTTTCTTGGTGTGTTGGACACCTAATTCAAATGGCAAATCCCGATTCTTATGATGAAAAGTATGCAAAATGGAATATTGACGACTTGCCGATTATTCCAAAAGAGTACAAATATGAAGTGGCAAAGGCAACAAAGAAGCAGTTTGCAGTCCTAAAAAAACTGATGAATGATAAGGAGATTGATACAGTTATCAATGCCTGTGATGCAGGACGGGAGGGAGAAGCAATCTTTAGACTTGTATATCTTCAAGCAAGCTGCAAAAAGAAGATGAAAAGGCTTTGGATTTCATCAATGGAAGATTCTGCAATTAAAGAGGGCTTTGATAATCTAAAAGACGGAAATGTTTATGATAATCTCTTTGAATCGGCACAGGCAAGAGCCATTGCAGATTGGCTTGTTGGAATGAACATCAGCAGACTTTATTCCTGCCTATATAAGCAGAATTACAGTGTTGGGAGAGTTCAGACACCTACCCTTTCCATGATTGTTAAAAGAGATGACGAGATAGCAGACTTTAAGAAAGAAAAATACTATACGGTAGAAATTGAACTTGACGGCTTTACTCTTTCGACAGAACGAATTGACAGCTTGGAAGTGGCAGAACAGCTTAAAAATTTACTCGAAAATAGAATAGAAATTGCGGATGTGATACAGAAAGAAAAAGTTACAAAACCTGACTTGCCATTTGATTTGACAACACTTCAAAGAGAGTGCAATAAGTATTTTGGATACTCAGCAAAACAAACTCTTGATTATGCTCAGAGCCTTTATGAGAAGAAGCTGATTACTTATCCGAGAACAGATAGCAGATACCTTACAACAGATATGATTACAAGTACAATAAATAATATATTGGGACAAAATGACTTTGATACACAGCGTATTAAGGTCATTTTTAATTCAAGCAAGGTAACGGATCATCATGCTATTATACCGACAGTAAGTTCAATGAGTGAAGATTTATCGAGTATTCCGGAGAGTGAAGCAAAAGTATATAGGCTTATTTTTAATAAGCTACATGCAAGTGTAGGTTATCCGCTAATCGAGAACACAACGAAAATTGTGGCAGAGTTTGATGGCTTCGAGTTTACAAGCTCAGGTAAGGTAATTGTAGAGGAAGGCTTTACAAAATATTTGAGAGAATATAAGTCCAAGAGGAAGGAAGAATCTGTTTTGCCATATGTAAATGTAGGAAATGTCCTTGAAATAAAGGAGAAAGAAATCAAGGAAAAGTACACAGAGCCGCCGAAGCACTTTACAGAGGACACACTCTTAAAAGCTATGGAGCTTGCAGGTAATGATGCATTGGAAAAAGGTGTTGAAGTGGAAAGAGAAGGACTTGGAACACCGGCAACAAGAGCAGGCATTATTGAAAATCTGATTTACAAAGAATTTATTGAACGAGATAAGAAGAATCTGATTGCAACACCGAAAGGAAAAAGCCTGATTGGGATTGTTGCAGATAACTTCAAATCAGCAGAAATGACGGCACAGTGGGAAATGGAATTGTCTGAAATAGCACAGGGCAAATCTTCCAAAAAAGAATTTTTAGAAAAGATTGAGGAACAGATAAAACATACGGTAGAGGAACACCAGAAGAATGAATAGGAAAAATGAATATTAGAAAAAGGAGGTAAAAATGCGAATCAATGATTTTCATAACATTTTGGAGCTTGTAAAACAGGACATTCTGCATAGTGAAGCGGAATATTTAAAGCTCCTGAAGGTTGTCGGGAACAATCAAAGATATGACTTTAGAAGTCAATTAAGTATCTATGATAAAAATCCTGAAGCAACAGCTTGTGCCAAGTTCGACTATTGGCGTGAACGCTTTCATCGAACCGTTATGCGAGGACAAAAAGGAATTCCGATCTTAGAAGACTACGGCATAAAAAAGAGAGTGGACTACATCTTTGATGTAAGCCAGACCGTTTCAAGAAACAGAAATGTCAATGAGGTCAATCTCTGGCGATTTGATAAAGAAGCTCATAACGATGTCTTAAAGGAAATGATAGCAAGTGAAGGCTATGAAGAAAGTGAAAGTAATCTTGAAAATATCTTTTCTCTAAGTAGAATTTATGGCGATGAAAAGATAGACAGCCTGATGAACGAGCTTAGAATAGCTGATGAGGACAGAATATCCTTTGTCAAATTTGTAAGGGATTCCATCAGCTATGCGGTAGCTTCAAGGTTTAAGGTGGATTATCCGATGGATAAGGAGCTGTTAAGAGAAAATTTCAAAAGACTGGACAGCATATCTATTATGAGCCTTGGTGAAACCGTATCGGATATTAGCGGAAATATCATAGATACAACCATTCAAAAGAGCAAAGAGATAGAGCTTCAAAAAGGAGTTTTAAGAAGCAGAGAAGCAGGATATAATAAGATTAAAGAAGAAATTGAGGAAGGAGAAAACTATGTACTTCGACGAGATGATAAGGAAAGAATTAGTGAAACCGAGCGAGTTTTCAGAAATGGAGAGTACGGAGGAGATAGCAGTCAAAATCAGGGAGAATACACTAAGCAGCTTGGAGGAACAGATGGAATTCATCAAGGAATATCTGAATCCGACCTACGCAGTGATGAGGCTGGATTATCTTTCACAGAGCAAGGAGCAGAGCCGCTTCGAGATGTTAGTGGATCTATACAAGGAGAAGAAGCTGACAGAACACCTGATGGATATTCAAAAACAGGCGATAGCATTTATGAGGACAGAAAAACCGAAGCTGATGAAGGCTTGGAAGATAGAGAGCGAGGAAAGTCCTCAGTATGGGGCGATGATTTCAGCCTTGAAGGAAATGACCATCAAGGAAATCGTGGAAATCTAAAAGAAAATACTAAAGTAGAGATAAGAGAAGCTGACAAGGCTTCTTTTTCTTTGCCTGAAAACTCTTACGGACAGATAAGGCTTAGCATCTCTCTTGCTCAGAAAGATATAGACACTGTCCTTATTAACGGAGGAAATCACGATGGTGGCAGACTTCCTGTTATTGCCGAGTTTTCTAAAGGAAAAAGCAATGAAGAATTGGGAGAATACCTTAAAAATACTTTTCAAGGGGGAAACGGCTATATCATTGACGGAAGCGAAATCTCAGCTTGGTATTTGGATAAGGGACTTCACTTTTCTTCCGGAACATCAGCAAGAGAAGATGACACACAAGTTTTAAGTTGGGGTAATGCTGCAAACAGAATTGCTAAACTTCTTAACAGCGGAGAATTTGCCACAAATGTGGAACTACAGGAAGCCTTAGACTATGAAAGAGACAGAATTTCAGAATCCCTATGGTATCTTATTCACGATTTGAGTGAGGAAGGAAAAGAACAAGGTTTTTTTGAATTTCTCGAAAAGGGAGGTGGCTTTCCGGATGAAATAAAACGATTATCCGAGGCACTGAAAAATCCTGAATACCTTGTGGATGTTATCAAAGAGTATGGACGATTTTTAGAAGCATATAGAGAAGATAGATATGTACTAAGGTTTCACTATCATAAGGTGGACAGCCTTTATCAGAAGCTACAGGAGCTTGAACTGTCAAGAAAAGAATACAGTACCAATCTGACCGAACTTCCGAAAGTAAAAGCCTTTATTACAGAAGATGAAGTCCTTGCTACTCTTTCAAGGGGAAGCGGAATCGATAGAGGAAAAGAGCGAATTACAAAGTTTTTCAAAGAAAACCACACTTTACAGGAAAAAGCCGACTTCTTAAAAGATGAATACGGAACAGGAGGAAGAAGCCATGCGGTATCAGGTTTGACAGGCAGTGGAGAATGGCACGATGCCAAAGGAATAAAACTGGAAAAGAATGATTGTAAAGATGTTTTTCTTACTTGGTCAAGCGTGGCAAAGCATATTGATGAGCTGCTTTCTAAAAATCTTTATGAAGAAAAGAGAATAGAAAGTAAGGCAGAGAGAGAAGAAGCAAAAGAAGCACAAAAATCACAATATTATTCTAAAGATGATCCTGAAAACTTAATGACCGATGAAATGATTGAAAGAGTTCCTGAACTTTATGCACAGGAAGATGTGGAGTTAGCGGATAAGGAAGTTCATGCTGCATATATCATTCCATTCAGAAGTAATTGGACTTGGTATATGACGGAGTACGACAGAGAAAGCGGTGATGCCTTTGGACTTGTACTTGGGATTGAACCTGAATGGGGATATTTTAATCTTGAGGAGCTGAAGGAATTAAACGCACAAAGACTTATTTTAGAGGATTTTCCAAAGACTTTTCGAGAGATTAACGATACAGAGCTTGTAAAACAGATGAGCGAGGAAGAAATAGACCGAGTATTTAACGGGCAGCTTTCCTCAAAAGAGAATCATAAGGAACAGGAAATCTTTTATCTTAGTGATGAAATGGGAATTTCATTAGAAGAAGCAGAGGGTATTATCAACGATAGGAACAAATTATCAGGTGTTAATGCAGAGGATAAAGAAAAAGAAGCAGATGACATAAATGCCCTGCCTGATGAAAAAATTGCTATTAAGGTCGGCACAGAGTTCATTGTGGCAGATAAGTCTGATGTAGCTCATATCAATTTATCCGAAGCGAAAAATAGCGTGGCTCTTGGCGGTGTAAAGTACAAGCTGTTTTATGGAGAAAGCTATGAAGATAGCAAAAAGGTTGATGAACTGATAGACAGCTACGGCTATACAGCGTATCAGCTAAAAGAACATTTAAGAATAGATACAGCCGAGTATAAAACTTATGAAAACTTTGAAGAAATGGAAGAAACACTTGAGAAAAGTCCTGTTCAACCTACCCTATTTGACTACATTCAGCAAAAAGAAGAAGTAGAACTGAATGAAAAAGAAGAAAGTCTTACAGAACAATTTGCAGTGAAACAAGGTGATACCGTCTATTTTGACCATGAAGCATATATCGCAAGGGATATTGAAAAAAATAAAGTAAACGGAAAGCCGGAGGTATGGCTTTATCCGGCAAGAGATGGAAATAGGCAAATTGCAATCGTACCGTTTATGAATAATGAGGAGCTATTAAGAAAGATAAGCCTTGAAAGACCGAGCTTTTTAGTTGGCGATGAAGTGAAATACAAGGATAAGGACTGTACCATTACCCGCTTTGACAATATGGGAAACAACCTAAAGACCGTAACGGTTATGGATAATACCGAGTATCTTGGCGGTATGATAACCGGATCCGATGTCATTCCCTATCGTTTGGAGAGCGACCTTGAGAGAATATTTGAAAATCTGACATACACGAAAGCTAAAGATACAATTCAAGACATTGATGAAAAGGCAGAAAAACCTAAAATAGAAGCTCATAACTTTAAGATTACCGAAGAAATCCTCCCTGAAAAGCTAAGTCCGAGCGAAAGACTTAATAACAACCTTGAAGCAATCTCCATGCTTAAACGAGTGGAGAGCGGACAAAGAGAGCTTGACAATACAGCTCAGGAAGTCTTGGTAAAATATGTCGGTTGGGGCGGATTATCTGAAGTATTTGATGAAGAAAGAGGTGGTCAATGGAAAGAAGCAAGAGCATTCTTAAAAGAAAATCTATCACCATCAGAATACGAAGCTGCAAGAGAATCTACCTTAACGAGCTTTTACACACCGAAAACAGTGATTGACAGTATCTACTCTACCCTGTCAGGAATGGGCTTTAAGAGTGGTAATATCTTAGAACCGTCAATGGGCATCGGAAATTTTATCGGTAATCTTCCTGATGAAATGAAAAAGTCCAAGTTTTACGGTGTAGAGCTTGATTCCGTAAGCGGTCGCATTGGAAAACTCCTATATCCTGAAAGTGATATACAGATTAAAGGATTTGAGGAAACTTCCTTTTCCAATAACTTCTTTGATGCGGTGATTGGTAATGTACCCTTTGGAGAGTACAAGGTCAATGACAGGGAGTATAACAAAAATAACTTCCTGATCCACGATTATTTCTTTGCAAAATCCATTGATAAGGTAAGAAATGGCGGTGTTATCGCCTTTATCACATCTTCAGGTACGATGGATAAAAAGGACGAAAGTGTTAGACGATACCTTGCAGCAAGGGCGGAGTTTTTAGGAGCCATCAGACTTCCGAACGATACCTTTAAGGGTGTTGCCGGAACGGAAGTAACCTCAGATATTATCTTCCTAAAGAAAAGGGACAGTATCAGAGAAAGGGAGGAGGACTGGATACATCTTGCAGAAGATGAAAATGGGCTGACATATAACAAATACTTTGTAGATCATCCTGAACAGGTACTCGGCACAATGCGTGAAGTATCAGGAAGATTTGGAAATACCCTTGCTTGTCTGCCGAAAGAAAATACAGACTTAAAAGAACTTTTGATAAAGGCAAGTGAAGAAATATCCCAAAACGCAAAGTATGAAGAAATAGAACTTTTGGATGATGAAATTACCTCAATTCCTGCAACGGACGATGTCAAAAACTTCTCATATACCGTTATTGATGACGAAGTGTATTACAGAGAAAATTCCCTTTTTGTAAAGAAAGAGATAACGGATAAGAATAAGGAGAAGATTAAGGACTATCTTGAACTGAATACTGCCCTTAAAGATGTTATCTACAAGCAGAAAGAGGACTATTCCGATGATGAGGTAAAGAAAGCTCAAGAAAAGCTCAATGAAGTCTATGACAGTTTTTCAAAGAAACATGGCTTTATAAATAATTTAAGCAATACCAGAGCCTTAAAAGAGGATAGCAATTTCCCTCTTGTATCTTCCATTGAAATTCTTGATGAAGAAGAAAACTTCAAGGCAAAGGGGGATATTTTCAGCAAGAGAACCATTACAAAGGCAAAGACTATTGACCATGTAGATACTTCTTTAGAAGCTCTTGTGTTATCTATGTCCGAAAAGGGTTATGTGGACTTTGACTATATGGAAAGCCTGACAGGAAAAGAGCGACCTACTTTGATTGAGGAGCTTAGAGGAGAGATTTATCTAAGTATCAGAGAAGAACAAAACTTTTACAAACCTCTATCCTTTAACTTGGAAGATGGAGATTTACCTTTCGCCTGTGCAAACGGCAGCAATTCATATAAATATGGCTATGTAACAAAAGATGAATATTTATCAGGAAATATCAGGGATAAAATCGCCATTGTTGACAGCTATCTTTCAAAGCTAAGACAGACTGAAAGAGAGTTACCTCATCTTGGCTATGCGGAAGATGGCAAAGAAAAAGAGCTGATAAGCTATGAGATGAACCGTTTGGAATATCAAAAAGCTGAACTTACCAAAGTATTACCAAAAGAGCTTGAAGCAAGTGAGATTAGTGTTCGTCTTGGTGCAACTTGGATACCGATTAAGGATATAGAGAAATTCATCTTTGAAACACTGAAAACTCCGGGTTATGCCAAATGGGATATTAAAGTCAAATTCTCAAATCTTACAAGTGAATGGAATATAGAGGGAAAAAGCAAAGACAGAGGAAATGACCTTGCTGAAATGACCTATGGTACAAGTAGAGTAAGTGCCTATAAGCTGATTGAAGATGCCTTAAATCTTAAAGAAACAAAGGTATTTGACCAGATTGTAAATCCTGACGGCTCAAAAAGTTCTGTCTTAAATAAAAAGGAAACTCTCCTTGCGGGACAAAAGCAGGAGCTTTTAAAAGAAGAATTTAAGAACTGGATATTTAGCGATCAGGAAAGAAGAAACAGACTCGTAAAACTGTATAATGAGCGTTTTAACTCTATCAGGAATCGTGAATATGACGGAAGTAACCTCTCTTTTGAGGGAATGAATACGGAAATAGAGCTTAGACCTCATCAAAGAAACGCCATTGCAAGAAGCCTTTACGGAGGGAATACCTTACTTGCTCATGTGGTAGGAAGTGGAAAGACCTTTGAGATGGTCGCTTCCGCAATGGAAAGTAAAAGGCTTGGAATGTGTTCTAAGTCTTTATTTGTTGTGCCGAATCACTTAACAGGACAGATAGGCAGAGAATTTATGCAGCTTTATCCGTCAGCTAACATTATGGTGGCTGATAAAAAAGACTTTGAGCCAAGAAACAGAAAGAGGTTTATCGGTAAGATTGCTACCGGAGAATATGATGCGGTTGTAATCGGTCATACGCAGTTTGAAAAAATCCCAATGAGTAAGGAATATCAGGAGAAACATATTCAGGATCAGATTGATGAAATCTTGAATTATATTGAGGAATACAAGCACGACAGAAACCAAAATTTTACGGTTAAGCAACTTGAAAAGACCAAGAAAAAACTGGAAGCAAGGCTTGAGAAACTAAACGATGATTTTAAGAAAGACGATGTCATTACTTTCGAGGAACTGGGTGTAGATAAGCTCTTTGTCGATGAAGCACATGGATTTAAGAATTTGTATCTTCATACAAAAATGCGTAATGTTGCAGGAATCGGGCAATCGGAAGCCTTTAAGTCCTCTGATATGTTTATGAAGTGTCGCTATATGGACGAGATGACAAACGGGAAAGGAATAGTCTTTGCCACAGGAACACCTGTAAGTAACTCTATGACGGAGCTTTACACCATGCAGCGTTATCTTCAGTATGAAAACTTAAAGAAAAATCACTTGGAACATTTTGACGCTTGGGCTTCCACTTTCGGAGAAACTCAGTCCGCCTTTGAACTTGCTCCTGAAGGAACAGGGTACAGAGTGAAAACAAGATTTTCAAAGTTTTACAATCTGCCTGAACTAATGTCAATGTTTAAGGAAGTAGCAGATATTCAAACAGCGGATATGCTAAATCTTCCAACACCTGAAGCACACTATGAAGTGATTAAAACCTTGCCGAGCGAGGAACAAAAAGAAATCCTAAAAGGATTATCTGAAAGAGCGGATAAGGTTAGAAATAAAGCGGTTGAGCCTGATGAGGATAATATGTTAAATATTACTAATGATGGTAAGAAACTTGCCCTTGACCAAAGACTGATCAATCCCCTACTTCCTGATAATCCTGACAGCAAGGTGAATGTTTGCGTGAAAAATGTCTTTAGTATTTGGGATAAGACCAAAGAAAATAAGTCTACACAGCTTCTATTTTCGGATATGTCCACGCCAAAAGGAGATGGAGAATTTAACATTTATGATGATATTAGGGATAAACTTGTAGCTATGGGCATACCGAAAGAAGAAATAGCATTTATCCACGAAGCGAACTCCGATAAACAAAAGGACGAACTCTTTGCAAAGGTGCGTAAGGGAGATGTGAGGATATTACTTGGTTCAACTCAGAAAATGGGAGCAGGCACGAATGTGCAGAATAAACTGATTGCACTGCATGATTTGGATGTGCCTTGGCGTCCTGCGGATTTAGAGCAGCGTGCGGGTAGAATTGTTCGTCAGGGAAATGAAAATAAAGAGGTAAATATCTATCGCTATGTTACGGAGAACACCTTTGATGCATATTTGTGGCAGACGATTGAAAATAAGCAGAAGTTCATTTCTCAGATAATGACCAGTAAAACACCTGTCAGAGTGGCGGAAGATGTGGACGAAAGTTCCCTTAATTATGCAGAAATTAAAGCGTTGGCTACTGGCGATCCGAAGATTAAAGAGAAGATGGACTTGGACAATGAGGTTACAAAACTTAAAATGCTGGAAGCAAACTACAAGTCCAACCGTTATAGATTAGAGGATAAGGTTGCTAAAAATTATCCGGAAGAAATCACAAGAACGGAAAAGCTGATTGAAGCTGTAAAGAAAGATATAGCTGATGTAGAGCCGCAAGGAGAAGGCGAAAATAAATTTACTTCCATTACCATTTTGGGAGAAAAGATTACTGATAAGAAATTAGCAGGAGAAAAACTTCTTGAAGCTATCAAGACTATAAAAATCAACGAAAGTAAGATAATAGGAAAGTATAGAAATATGGATTTAGAGGTCAGCTATAACTTCTTTACCAATGAGCATAACTTCAGCTTAAACGGTGCTGCAAAGCATTCAGGAGAGCTTGGCACAAGTGCAGACGGTAATATAACAAGACTGGATAATGCTCTTGAGAAAATGCCTGAGAAATTAAATAGACTTGAAGAAAAGCTCGTCAGCACCAAAGAACAGCTGGAAAATGCCAAAGAAGAACTTAAAAAGCCGTTTGAAAAGGCAGATGAACTAAAAACTAAAGTATTAAGGCTTGCCGAACTGAATAAGCTGCTCGATATGGGAGAGGTAGAAGAAAAGAGAAATGACAATCCCCTTGTGGAAGATGTAAAACGAGCGATTATTGACTTCTGTAACAGAGAGTATGAAGAAAACCACAGTTATGATGAGTTTGACAAGTTATACCCTGATTTAAAGCATATCGGGATTGCCTATACTAATACTCCTGATGAAAGGCATGGGATTCAGTACGAACTGAACTTAGAGGATAAGACATGGACGCAGTACATTGATGATATACCAATCAAGACTGAGAGCTTTGATTATGAGAACAAAGGAGAGATTGAAGCTCTAAAGAACATGAAAAATGAGATTGAGCTATCCTCTTTTGAAGATTTAATCTATGTGGATTCCGAAGATTTAAGAGCAGCAACGGGACTTGATATTGATGATGAAGGAAACTTCTATGATCCGCTTGCAAAGGACTTAGATAATGACGGTATCATCGACAGATATGACAATGATTTCAGGGACAGTGATTACTTTGAATCAACCTATGATGTGGAAGATAATCTTCATACAAAAGAGGAAACTTTTCAAAGGACGGAAGATAAACCGTCTATTTTAGGACAGATCAGAGCTTATCAAAGTGAAAGCAAAACGGAAGAGAAACAAACTACAAAAGAACAGGAATATGCAAGATAAGGGAGCGAACAGCTCCCTTTTACCATGAAAGGAGATATAAAAACATGGGTTACAAAACAATAAGGGATAGGATTGAAGATATGGCAAAGGATAACCACAAAGATTTTGTGAAGGCGGTTATCAGCATGGAAAAAGGCATTAACGATGAGAGTGCTTTGGATAAGCTATATGATGCCTATATGGCAAATGACACCATCAATCTGCTTCATGAAGATTTCGATTACATGATTGAAGATTTAAGAGAACAGGGACAGATAAAAGACCTGCCCTATGTTCAGCAGGAGAAAGATGACCTTGTAAATATTGTCGGAAATGTTGTAGGCAATGTAGATGTAATCGAAAGAGAAAATAAGAACGGAGAAGCCTTTAAGGTGGCAAATTTCTCCGTAGTTTCTAAAGATGATAAGGGGAATAAGGTGTATCATAATTGCTCCGCCTACGGAGAAAAGAGTGATATTCCAAAGGACTTTAAACAGGGAGATTTCGTAAAGCTATTCGGACAGCTTAGAACCTCTATTGATGATAACGGCAAGGAGCATAGCAATGTAAGGATATTATCCTCAAAGCTCTTAAAGGTGAAAGAACAGATGAAAGGACAGGATAAAAGTCAAGAGATTGCTAAACTGAAAAGTGAGATAGAAGAAAGAGAAAAAGACTTATTTTATGCAGATTCTTGGGAACAATCAGGACAGATTAGAGCAGATATTGAAAAAATGAAAGCCAAGTTAAATACCTTAACCGGCTCTGAAAAAGGGAAAGAAAACGATAAAAAATCCATACTTGGTGCTATCAAAGAATATCAGGCAGAAGATAAGCAAAAGCCGAAAGAGAGTAAAGAAAAACCAAAAGAAACGGAGAGATAAATGTTTGTCGGTGTGGTCTTAGGGCTGCACCATCTCTTTTTTGTTGCTCAAAAAAAGGAGATAAAGATTATCTCTCCATCTCCTTACCCATGTAGATTCTGTAATTTTTTCGTATCTTGTAAAGCTCGTCCATAGCAGATTTTGAGGAAGAATACTCTTTCATCAGGGTATTCTTTTTTTCTTGCAATTTATCAAGTTCAGCTAAAATATCCTTTGAATTTGGAAGCTTGGAATAAGACTTTTTAAGTTCAGAAAGAGCATTTTCATAGAGGGTAATCTGAGTTTTGTATTCCTCAAAAAATGCCCTATCAGACGGATTCGCCTTATATTCCTTGTAATAGGCACGATATTTTTTTACAGTATGAACTTGCTCCATAGTAGCGGATAACTGTTCCATTTCCTTATCAATCGCTTTGATTTTATCCTGTAAATTTTGTCTTTCATCAGCACTTTTTTGAATAAATTCATCAAGTTGCTTAACAGATTTTATGCCATGTTCTCTGATAAAGATAACGGATTCCGCCATCGTATTAAGATTATGTTTCGTTGCCCAGTATTCATAGCCTTTACTCTCTTTGACTTTAGCATTGGTATTCATATCAATGATATTTCCGATGCGTTTTTTAACAGGAGGAGTCTTAATCATTTCCCTTTCTGCTATGCGTTCTTTTAATCGTTCTTCAGTATAATCTTCACCAATCGTCTTAGCTCTTGTAAATCTCGGTTTATCTTTCGGCTTAAAAGCGATGTGCTTGCCATGCTTTATTTCATAGCCAAGCTCAGCCATTTTCTTTAGAAATTCGTCCCAATCCTTAGACTGTTTTATCATGCGATCAATATCAAATTGTAACCTGCTTTTCCAAGAAGTACCTTTCTTTGCTTGCTCATTTTCATACCAAGACTTACCGTTCATCTTATATTTTTTCTTAAAGCTTTCATAGTGTTCATCAATGACGGAAAGGTTGTTTTCTTTGCATAGCTTATCACTCTGGTAACGGATCTTATGATAGCTTTTCTTATTGGATTGATAGCACTTGCCGGTAACCATATTTACATTATTGAAGATGATATGATTATGGATATGTCCTTTATCTATGTGCGTCGATAACACAAACTCATACTCATCTTTGAGTATCTTTTTACATAACTCAAGACCGATTTGATGTGCCATTTCAGGCGTTGTTTCTCCCGGTAAAAAAGATTGAATCAGATGTCTTGCAAGGACAGTTCCCTTAGTTCCCGCATCCCCTCTTGTCCTTAAAAACTGAGTATGAGCAGTTGACTGATGGCATTTATGCGTGCTGACTAAAAGCTGTTCATCTGTTTTATCTCCATTAACAATATAGTCAATAGCAAGATGAAGGGTTGATTTTATAGGGTGTATTTTTGTAATCGCCATAAATTTTAATCACCTCCGGAAGTCCTGTTTAGAAGCAAGGAATGAATTTGCCACAGTTCTTTTGAGAAATGTTCAATCTCTTTTTTCATATCGCCTATGTCCTCTTTGTAGATAACACCGGTCGAATTTACTCGCTTTGCAATCTGATTGATGTTGTTTGTTGCGTTGGAAAGTAAGCCTTGTAAATCTCTGAAAGGCTCTAAATCTAACTGATAAATTTCCTTTTCCAAAACACATTTGCGAATGAAGTGGCTCATATTTCTGCACTTTGCAAGTTTTCTTTTTTTCTCAAAAAGAGCTTTTTCTTCTTTGGTCAACTTAATTTCAAGTCGTTCATTTCGTATTCTGTTTGCCATAGGTATTTCCTCCTTTAGATGTATTTCGGGGTCTTAGGGTCTCCCTAACAAGCTAAAAATTGATAAAAAAAGAAGCAGATCCCAAAGGGCTGCTTCATCAATTTTTCCGTAAGTGTCCGTACACTTACTGTGCTTGCTACAAAAGAATGATTTATAGAAAGCTTTAAGCATATTTGGACTTTATTATAACATATAAAACCAGATATTGATATGATTTTATGAACAAAATAAAACCATTTGGAGTATAATATAACTATTTAGAGTAGCGACACAAAGAATATTCCTGTAAAATGAGAACAATTATAAGTTAGCAATATCTAACTTAATTATTTGTAAATTTTATGGAGGTATTATTATGAATCAAGAATCTCAAAACAACAAATTAAACTCTAAAGATTTAATAAATGTGGGAATTTTTACTGCAATTTATTTTGTTTTATATTTTGTAACTATGATGTTGGGATACATTCCTATTTTTACGATTTTGCTGGGAATCCTTACACCAATTGTATGTGGAATACCGTTTATGCTTTATGTTACTAAAATAAACAAATTTGGAATGGTTAGTTTAACAGGAATAATCATAGGAATATTATTTATGGTTATGGGTAGTGGCATTTTAGTTTTGGTTTGCTGTGTTATCTGTGGAATACTTGCTGATGTTGTTATGAGAGCAGGTAAGTATAAAGATATAAAATTTATTATATTAGGATATTCTTTTTTTTCATTATTAAGCAGTGGATTTTTTGCAAGAATATATTTTATGAGAAGTGAGTTTTTGAAAACTGTATCAGAAGGATATGGAGCGGAGTATGCAAAAACTTTAGCGGAACTTACTCCAAATTGGGTTCTTCCGGTTTTTGTACTTTCTTGTTTTGTTGGTGGAATTTTAGGCGGAATATTAGGCAGAGCTGTTTTAAACAAACATTTCAAAAAAGCAGGAATAGTATAATGAAAATGGAGATAGATTATATATTTGAAAGCAAAAAATCCATATCTCTTGATCCAAGAACCAAAATTTTTTTAATGATAATAGTTACCACAATAATGACAGCCGGTAGTTCAGTAGGAATAATGTATTATATACGCTTTGCAACGCTTATCTTACCTTTATTGTTGTTAAGCATTGATAAAAAGTGGAATATAGTTTGCAGACTTTTAATAACATATAGTATCCTTTTCATATTGGAACTAAAAATATTTCCGATATTGTCAGGATTAGGCTTTTTTATTTTGGGAGCATTAATAGGTATATATATAAGAATTCTACCGGGATTCATTATGGGGTATTATTTTATCAGTACAACAACAGTAAGTGAGTTTATAGCAGCAATGGAGAGAATGCATTTGTCTGATAAAATTATTATCCCACTTTCCGTTGTATTCAGATTTTTTCCTACAATAAAAGAAGAATACTCATATATAAAAGATGCAATGAGAATGCGAGGCATTAATTTATGTGGCGATCCTGTTAAAATGCTGGAATACAGGTTAGTGCCACTTATGATTTCGATTACAAAAATAGGAGAAGAATTATCAGCTTCAGCATTAATTAGAGGATTAGATTCATCAGGAAAGAGAACCAATATATGTAAAATTGGATTTAAACTTTTAGATGTGTTATTAATAATATATTCATCATTGCTTTTCTTAGGATTTATCTTTCTATAATGAGGATGGTGAGAATAAATGATCGAATTTAGAAATGTAAGCTTTAGTTACGGTAATGTAAGTGAGAAGAAAGACAGCATATCAGAAATTAGTTTTTTTATCAAAAAAGGAGAAACGGTATTATTTTGTGGCGATTCAGGATGTGGAAAATCTACTGTAGGAAGGCTTATCAATGGATTAATACCCAATTATTATGAAGGAAATATAGTAGGGGAAATATACATTAATGGTGTTAATTCGGATAAATGCAGTTTGGAAGATATATCTAATATTAGCGGAAGTGTTTTTCAAAATCCTAAAACGCAATTTTTCACTGTAGATACGACAAGTGAATTAGCTTTTGCAAGTGAGAACAAGGGAGTTTCTGAGACTGAAATTATTTCTAAGATAAAGAAAACGGTCAGACTTTTTAATATAGATAATTTGTTAGGGGAAAATATCTTTTCCTTATCGGGAGGAGAAAAACAAAAAATTGCTTGTGCTTCAGTTTCTGTTACAGATCCTGATATTATAATTTTGGATGAGCCGTCCTCAAATCTTGACAAACAGTCTACTAAAGATTTAAGGAATATAATAGAGTTATGGAAAAAGCAAGGAAAAACTATTATTATTGCAGAGCATAGATTATATTATCTGCAGGGTTTACTGGATCACATATTTTATATGGAATCAGGTAGAATAGTTGATTGCTATGATGATGAAAGCAAGTTTTATGAGCAACATAAATCTAAAATAAGACCGTTTACTTTAAGTAAGTATCCGATAGAGGTAAGAAAACTGACCGGAACGGAAACTTTTATTCTATCAAATTTGAAATTTGCTTATAAGAAAAACAAAATGATACTTGATATAGAAAATTTACAATTTCCATTAAATAATGTTGTGGCAATTATTGGAGACAATGGTGCAGGGAAATCTACATTTGCACGCTGTATATGTGGCTTGGAAAGTAAAGATAGAAGTAAAATTAAATATAATGATAAAATATTAAAGAAAAAGGACAGATTGCGTAATTGCTATATGGTGATGCAAGACACAAATCATCAGCTATTTACAGAAAGTGTAGAAGATGAACTGTTATTAGGGGCAGATAAAACTATAAAGAATGATATAATAAGTATAATGGAAGAACTTAATTTACTGGAATTAAGAGAAAGACACCCGATGTCTTTATCAGGCGGTCAAAAACAGAGAGTTGCAATTGCAAGTGCTTTGACATCAAATCGTGATATTTTGATTTTTGATGAGCCTACGAGCGGTTTAGATTTAAGCCATATGATACAGGTCGCTAATGAAATCAAGAAGTTAGCGGATAAAAGGAAAACCGTTATAATAATTACTCATGACTATGAATTTATAGCTACCT
Organism: Parvimonas sp. M20; assembly: GCF_035282425.1. Taxonomy (NCBI): domain Bacteria; kingdom Bacillati; phylum Bacillota; class Tissierellia; order Tissierellales; family Peptoniphilaceae; genus Parvimonas; species Parvimonas sp. M20. Next base: position 64,839 of record NZ_JAYKBQ010000001.1, read on the forward strand.
GTTGTAACTATGTGATTCAAATGGATAAAGGACGAATAAAAGAACAGTATCTTTTAGACGATAAGGGATTTGTAAAATTAAAAGAATATTTTTTGAACTGAGGTGATATGTTTGCTTGAAATAAATCAATTCATGTTAAAGCAAGGTATGAATAAAATTTGCGAAGATAGAGTTTGTGCAGTATATGAAATGCAACAAGATAGAGGAAATGGGACAATAATCTGTTATCAGGTTTTTCCGGGAATTTCGGTGATGTATAATAATTTTCATGCCACCGTAAACTCAAAACGCATAGAATCAGAAAATAATTGTCTTAGCATACATCACTGTAAGGAAGGAAGAATTGAATCAGAAACTATAAATGGAGAATATTTATATTTAGAACCGGGAGATGTTCTAATTGAAAAATTGGATTCAGAATATAGTACCTGTAGTTTTCCATTATCACATTTCCATGGAATAACTATTAATATTTCCTTGTCAGAGAATGTAGAGGGAAGATTGAATGAGCTTTTAGGTTATTTTAATATTAATACTATGGAGATTAAGAAGTTGTTTTTATCAGACAATACTCCATTTGTATTACACGAGGAGGCAATGATAAATCATATTTTTGGAGAGTTATATATGCTTCCGGACAAAGTAAAGAAGGAATATTTACAAATAAAAATAATAGAGCTGTTTATTTTGTTAAAATCTATTGATCTAACGCAAGTAAACAAAACACAACAGTATTTCTACAAATCACAAGTGGAAAAAATTAAAGAGATAAAAAGTTTGATTACAGATAACTTAGATAAGCACTATACAATGACAGAATTAGCAAAAATGTATGATCTATCATTATCAGCTTTGAAAAAGTGCTTTAAAGGTGTATATGGGGAGGCGATATACTCATATTTAAGTAGTTACAAGATGAATGTAGCAGCCAGCTTATTGTTAAAAACGGATGAAAGTGTAACAGCAATAGCAGGGAAAGTTGGCTATACTAATGTGAGTAAGTTCTCAGAGGTTTTTAAAAAGAACTATGGCAAAAGCCCGATGGAATATAGAAAAATAAATATCCAAACAGAGTAATATATAGCTATTCAGGGGAGCAAAATATATTAGAAATCTATAAAATAGAACTATGAACAAAATCATGGTTCTATTTTATTTTTTAGGAGGGGTAGCTGTAATGAAGAAGAAAAGTTGGATAAAAATAGCTCTTTCATTTGCAGTTCAATGCAAATGGAAAATTTTATTATCAGTAATTTGTGCTATTATTGGTGTTTTTGCGGGAATTGTACCATATTGGTGTGCATATAAAATAATTGAATTGTTTGTTAATGGGAGTATTTCTTTAAATCAGATTGCATATTATTGTTTGGCGGCGGTTTCAGGATATGCTGTCAGATACTTATTCCATGGAATTTCAACTACATTATCACACTTGTCTGCATATAACATATTGGAAAATATCAGGCTTAGTTTGGCAAGGACATTTGTTAAAGCACCACTTGGCTATGTAATGGGAGAATCTGTTGGAAAGCTTAAAAGTGTAATAGTTGATAGAGTAGAAACAATCGAACTTCCTTTAGCACATGTAATACCGGAATGTATATCTAATATTACTCTTTCAATAAGTGTATTTGCATATTTAACATTTATTGATTGGAGAATGGCGTTAGCAATGCTGATTACAGTACCGATTGCCGGCACTTCTTATATGATAATGATGAAGAACTTTAACTCGGAGTATGCCAAATATATGGAAACGAGTAATTATGTAAATAGTGTAATTGTTGAGTATGTAGAAGGAATTGAAGTGATTAAGGCATTTAACCAATCAACAACTTCATATAATAAATTTGTTAATGCAATAAAAACTTTTAGAAATTCGACTTTGGCATGGTACAAAAGTGTTTGGAAATACATGAATTTTGGTAATTCTGTTCTTCCATCCACTTTTTTAGGAGTGTTACCAATAGGATTAATCCTTTATGTAAATGGGCAAATTTCTCCACAAAATCTGGTCATATGTTTGATCTTATCATTAGGTGTTGTCGGACCTATGATGAACTTTACAAATTACATTAATGAAGCTAAAGCAATAGAGTATGCTTTGCATGATGTAAGCAGTGAACTTGAAACACCGGTATTAAGCGACTCAGAAAAAGATATTGAGATAAAAGACAATACAATTGAACTGAAAAATATTTCATTTTCATATGATGGAAATTTAGACAATAAAGTTCTATCAGATATAAATTGTATTTTTAAAAAGAATGAGTTTACAGCTTTAGTTGGTCCTTCCGGAAGCGGAAAAAGTACAATAGCAAGATTAATAGCAAGATTTTGGGACACAAATGAGGGGAGTATATTAATAGGTGGAGTGGATATAAGAGATATATCCATTTCAAAATTGAATGAATTAATTAGTTTTGTTACACAAGACACCTATTTATTTAATTGCTCTGTTAAAGAAAATATTCGCCTTGGTAATCCGGATGCTTCAGATACAGAAGTTTTTAATGCTGCAAAGCTAGCTTGCTGCGATGAATTTATAAAAGAATTGGAAAGTGGATATGATACAGTTGTTGGAAATGCCGGGAATAAGCTATCAGGAGGGGAAAAACAGAGAATTTCTATTGCAAGAATGATATTAAAAAACTCTCCAATAGTAATACTTGATGAAGCTACTGCATTTACTGATCCGGAAAACGAGAGTAAATTACAACAATCCTTGTCGGCATTATCTAAAGGGAAGTTATTGCTGGTAATTGCTCATAGATTATCAACAATAAAAAATGCAGATAAAATAATAGTTTTGAATAATGGAAAAATTGATAATATGGGAACTCATGGAGAACTGTTGCAAAATTGTGAACTGTATCATGATATGTGGCTATCTCATATTGGAGCGAAAAACTGGTCAGCAAATTCAAAAAGGAAGGAGGTATTGTAATGTTTGGAATGATAAAGAGGCTCATAGGCTGGACTGGAAAATATAAAAAAAGAGTTTATATCGGATTTATTTATGCCTTTATAAATAGTATTTTTACTTCCCTGCCGATCATGCTTGCGACATATGGGCTGGGATTGGTTTTTGACGATTACAAAGGAATTAGAACTTTTGACAATGATCAAATTATTTATATTTTTCTATTGATGATTCTTGTAATTGGAGGAAGATTCTTATTTTCATATTTAAGAGCTGTTACTCAGGAAAGTGTTGGTTGTGAAGCCACAGCAGAACAACGAATTCGTTTGGGAAATATATTTAAAAGAGTTTCGCTTGGCTTTTTTAACAGCAACAATATGGGAGAAATATCTTCTGCTGTAACCACAGATTTATCATTTATAGAAATGTTGTCTATGAATATGATTAATACAGTTGTAAATGGATATATTACGGTTTTGGTAATGATATTGTTTTTGCTGTTTTATTGTCCATTAGCGGGAATTATCTCATTAAGCGGTATAGTTTTATCTGCTTTATTTTTATACATTGCGGCTAAAATTAGTGATAAAAATGCTTCCATTCATCAAAAGGCTCAAGACAGCATAGTAGAAAATACAATTGAATTTTTAAGAGGGATGCAGACTATAAAAGCATTTAAACAAGAAGGCGTATCTGTGCAAGGTATTAGGAAAGCATATAAAAATCATAAAGATGTAAATATTAAAATTGAATTGGAAAATTGCCCATATAATTGTTTGCACCAATTTGTATTAAAAGCCGCCTCAGTTGGAATTATAGCTGTTAGTGCATATTTAACATATACCCGAAAAATGGATGTAAACATTATGCTTATGATGGATATGTTCTCGTTTGTTATGTTTAGCCAAATAGAGCCATTAAGTAATGCAATTCATGTAATAGAGGTTGTTAATAAAACATTAGATAAATTAGAAAAAATAGAAAAGGCGGATATTATAGATAAAGGCGGGCAGAATATAGAGTTAAAAAGACATGACATAAAGTTTTCTGATGTATGTTTTTCCTATGACAAAAAGCAAATATTAAATAATATTTCTTTTTATATTCCGGAAGGCAGTACCACAGCCATTGTAGGTCCTTCAGGAAGTGGAAAAACAACAATTTGTAATTTGATTGCAAGATTTTATGATGTGAATAGTGGAGTTATAACCGTTGGGGATAAAAATATCAAAGATATAACCTGTGATAGTCTTTTGAAGAATATTTCAATGGTATTTCAAAAAGTGTACTTATTTAATGACACAATAAAAAATAATATTTTATTTGGTAATCCAAATGCTTCTGATAATGAAGTAATAAATGCAGCCATAAAAGCACATTGCCATGAATTTATTTCAAAATTACCAAATGGATATGACACTATCATAGGCGATGGCGGGGCTACCTTGTCGGGAGGAGAAAAACAACGAATTTCAATAGCAAGGGCTATCTTAAAAGATTCTCCAATAATAATACTTGATGAAGCTACAGCAAGTGTTGATCCGGAAAATGAGCATTTAATTCAAAATGCAATAAGCTCACTAACAAAAGGAAAAACAGTAATTGTTATTGCTCATAGATTAGCAACAATTCAAGATGCAGATCAGATATTGGTTATTGATAATGGTGATGTAGTTCAGAAAGGTAATCATCTTGAGCTGATTAATCAAGATGGTATTTATAAAAATTTTATAAACATAAAAGAATCAGCGGAAGGATGGTGTATTTCATAATTTAGCTGTAAGGAATGGAGGGTTGAAAATGAAAAAAAATTTATATTTAATAGATGAAAGTCAGAATATTTTGCATAATCTTTTTTTCAATAGGCTTCATAATTGTTCAGCTTTCCAAACACTATTCAGTACAATTTAATACATTTAAAGGAAGAACAAGTTCCTTTCATTTTAGAGGACTTCTTATGCTTAAGTGCAGGAGTCCTCCTTTTTTTGCCTGAAAACAAGCAGACAGAAAAAGAATGGAGGACTTGAAATGAAAAAAGAATACTACCTTTATGTCAATGGGCAAAAGGTGAAAGTCAGTGAGGAGATATATAAGGTCTACTGGCGTGAGAAAGAGCATGAAAAATATTTGGAGCAGGTGGACAGGAAAAACCACTTGCTCTTTTTTTCATCATTAGACCATGATGGACATTTCTATGAAAACATTGTTGATGAAGGCATTGATGTGGAAAAGATTGTGGAAACACAGATGATGATTGAAGCGGTCAGAAACGCTATATCAAGGCTCAATGCAGAAGAAAAGGACATCATAGAGCGTTTGTACTTTCATGATGAACCAGTCCGTTCGGTAGCAAAGTTAAAGAGTATCACACACCCGGCTTTGATTAAGAAAAGAAACAAAATCTTAGAGAAGCTGAAAAAATTTATCGAAGAAATTTAGAATTTCGGTAACCAAAGGGGTCAAATTTTCCTTATATAAAGTGAAGGGGAGTTTGACCTCTTTTACTTTCTTTAAACAAGAGATAGGTTGCTATGGCAAATTGGAAAATAGAAAGAAAGATCCCTTTCAAATATTTTGTTCTTTGACAACTAAATAGACCAAGGTAGGACTTTATCTGCTTGTGGAGAATTATGACTTACGCCAAGACCTTTCTGCTGAGAGATTTCGGTTTTATGAATACTGGTTAAACCAAGGAAATAAGAAAGTGAGCGATAAATAAGATTACATAAAAAACAGATGTGGCAGTCTGTTCGTTGATACAGGCGGTGATAATGATACTTCAACAGTTTATGCCGGCTCGTCTCGAATAAGGGGCGGAGGTGAGATTCCTATGTTGTCAGCCAAGACACCTACCAATGTCATAAAACTTAAAAAAGAAAACAACAGGGAAAGGAGTTTTTTTATGAATGCAGAAGAATTAGCAAGATATAAAAACATGTCAGCGGAAGAGATAGACAGGAAAATTGTCCCTGATATTGAAAATATAAAAGATAAGAAAAATGCAGAGCCGCTTTCCATGTACTTTATGAAAGTCGGAAATGTCATTGTTAAATGTAGCTATGCAGAGAATGGAAGAAGTTTGGAGGATTGCTTTTTGTCTTACCTAAAAAAGAAAGCAATGCTTCTTGATTAAAATATGATAAAAGGGGCAGACTTTTTTACAAATCTATGGTATAATACGAATCAAATAGGGATACAACTTCATAAGAGCTGAAAGACTCCAAGTTATCATATTTCTCCTTAAAAAAGAATATGAAAGTTTGGAGGTTTTGTTATGTCTAAAAACAATTTAGATACAGATGTTCTCAAAGTTGCCATGTATCTTAGATTATCACAAGATGATGAAAAATATGATAAAGGCTTTAAGGTGGAAAGCAACAGCATTTCCAACCAAAGACTTCAGATTAATGACTTCATTGATAAAAATGAGGATATGGAGCTGATAGAAGAATATGTCGATGACGGATATTCAGGGATAAACTTTGAAAGACCGGCATTTAAGAAAATGATGGAAGATGTCATCACAGGGAGAATTAACTGCATTGTTGTAAAAGACTTATCCAGATTTGGCAGAGATTATATTGATAGCGGAAGATACCTGCAAAGAGTGTTTCCCACTCTTGATATAAGATTTATTGCCCTAAATGATAATTATGACAGCTATACAGCCAGTGAAACGGAAAAGAACTTGGTCATTCCGTTTAAAAGCTTCATCAATGACAATTATTGTAGGGATACTTCCGCAAAGGTCAGAAGTGTCTGCAAGGTAAAGAGAAAACAGGGACAGTTTATATCAAACTATGCTCCTTACGGCTATGAAAAAGATAAGGAAGATAAGCACAAAATAGTAATTGATAAAGAAGCGGAATATGTGGTGCAGAAAATCTTCTCCATGAAGCTTGAAGGGTACAGCTCCTACTCGATTGCCAAACACTTAAATGATAACGGAATATTATCCCCGATGGAGCATAAAAAAGCAAAGGGTATCAGGTATAAGACAGGCTTTAGCACAAAGGCGGTTGCCAAATGGGATACGCCGGCAGTTAATCGCATTTTAACCAATGAGGTCTATATCGGAACACTGCAACAGGGAAAACGGGAAAAGATAAATTATAAGCTGGATAAAGTGGTTTCCAAGGATAGAAGTGATTGGATTGAAATTGAGGATAATCATGAAGCCATTATTGATATTTATGACTTTGAAATTGTCCAAAAACTTTTGAAATGTGATATAAAGGCAAAAAATGTTGGGGAGAAAGCGGATTTGTTTTCAGGTCTTTTATTTTGCAAGGACTGTAATGCTCAGATGACGAAGAAAGTTGATAAGAGAGGGAAAACTCCCACTGTCTACTATATCTGCTCCCAATACAACAAAGGAAAACAGTGCAGCAGGCACTCAATCAAACAGGAGGATTTAAAAGTAAGCGTACTTGAGATGATTCGCCATTATATCAACTCTCTTGGAAAGTATGAAAGCATTTCGGAAAAAGTAAGGGACATGGAAGTATCCTATGAGCTTTTTAAGAAAATAGATAAAAGACAGGAATATACCAAGAAAAGCAAGGCGAAATTTGAACTTTTGAAATCGGCTCTATATCAGGACTTAAAAGAGGGAATCATTTCAGAAGAAGAATTTTATGGTATGAGAGAGTTTTATACAAACCGTATCGTAGAAAGCGAACTGATTTTAGAAAAGCAGAATAAAGAAATTTCAAGACTCTATCAAAAGAGTTTGGGAAACAAAAACTTCCTGTCAGATATTAAAAAGTACAGGAATATAAGCACCTTAGAAAGAGGGCTTCTTGTAAGACTTGTCGATAAAATCTATGTTTTGGAAGAAAAAAGGATAGAAATCCATTTTAACTATGATGAAACTACAGATATACTGGATAAGTTAAGCGACTACACAAAGCAATCCTCCGAGCTGATGAAGGAGGTGGTGTAGATGGCAAGGACAGCGAACAGGCGGGCAAAAGCGGAAGAAGCTCTGTTAAGCAAAGAAAGCGGAAACAGTTTTCAAACAGCGATTTACACAAGAATATCAAGAGATAAAAAAGAAAAGCCGAGTGATTCCATTGAAAATCAAATTGCTCTTTGTGAAAGTTATATAAAGAAAAATGATGGTCATAATTTGGTTGGAATATATAAAGACATCGCAAAGACAGGGACAGAATTTGAAAGACCTGACTTTGAAAAACTTATGGGAGAAGTAAGGACGGGAAAAGTCAACTGCATTATTGTAAAAGACCTATCCCGCTTTGGAAGAAATTATACGGAGCTTGGAAACTTCATTGAAAAGATATTTCCGTTTCTTGGAGTAAGATTTATTGCGGTTAATGACAATCTGGATACCTTTCACATGGAAGATCCCAATAAATCTCTTGAGGTAATCTTGAAGAATATTGTAAATGAAACTTATGCAAAAGACATTTCAAAGAAAGTATCAAGCTCTCATCAGATGAGGATCAAACAAGGCGGATTCATCTGTGGTGCGGCTCCTTATGGCTATACAGCAAGAAAAGATGAAGATGGAGTAAGACGGTTATATGTTGATGAAAATACAGCTTCCATCGTAAAAGAAATTTTTGATGCGTATTTGAAGGGATTTAGTACACTTGATATTTCAAAGTTACTGTTTGAAAAGAAAGTATATATAGCAACTGATTATAGGAAGTTTGGAAAAGCTAAAGCTGATGAAAATGAGCTTATAAGAGCGTGGATGCCGACAACAATATTACAAGTGCTTAAAAATCGTGTATATACAGGAACACTCATTCAAGGCAGAAATCAAAAGCATTTATTTGAAGGTAAAAAGAGAGAAAGGCTTGACGAAGAACATTGGACAATAACAGAAGATGCCCATGAAGCAATTATCTCGCTTGATACATTTGAAAAGGTACAGGAGAAAATTTCCTCAAAATCTAATTCCATTAAAAATAGCAGAAAAGAAAATAAGAATGCTAAGGATGATACAGCCTTTAGAGGAAAACTCTATTGTGGGATTTGCAAGAGAAAAATGAGCGTACACAGGCAAAAAAGTGGTAAGAAAACTGTATTTTATTTTAGCTGTAATCGGTTCAGAGAATTTACAACAGAAAAATGCGGAACATCTATTACAGAGGCTACTCTTGAAAAAACTGTTAAAGCAGCCTTTGATGCTATTCTTTTTAATAACAGTAAAAGTTATAAGGCTTATCTGAATGCTTATGACAATCTTAAAATAGAGATGGATAAGAAAAAGGAAAAAGAACTGACAGAAATCGGCAGAAGAATTTCAGGACTGAGCAGACTTCAAAGTGAGTATTATGAAAAATATGTTTTGGGCAAGTGGAGTAAAGAAGATTTTGAAAGGGAAAAAGGACTTCTGGGTAAAAAGAAAGCAGAACTCGAAAGTCTAAAAGAAAGACAAGTTGCTATCTTTGAAAAAGAAGTATTTGAACTTGAAGAAAGGCATAAGTGCCTTACAGCACTTTTTAAAGGTAAAACAAAGAAATGGGATAAAGACTTTGTAGATAGCATCATTGATAAGATCTTTATAGGGAAAGATAACACAATAGAAATCAAATTTAATTTTGAAGAAAATCCTGTGATTACTGAAAAACTCGGTAGAAAGACAAGGAGGAGCTGATATGAATACAGTAGATTTTTATTTAAGACTTTCCTTAGAAGATGACGACTTAAAAGACGAAAGTAACAGCATTACTTCCCAAAGAGAAATCTTAAAAGACTATATCAGTTCAAGAGAAGAATTTACTGGAGTGAAGATAAGAGAACACATTGATGATGGCTATACCGGAACAAATTTTAATCGTCCTGCATTTCAAAAGATGATAGGTCTTGTGAAGAAAAATGAGATAAGAACTATTCTTGTAAAGGATTTATCACGATTTGCAAGAGATTATATTGAATCCGGAGCATATATTGAGCAGATATTCCCTTTTATGCAGGTTCGTTTCATCTCTGTGAATGACAATTATGACAGTAATAACAATGAGAATGGAATCAGTAGTTTAGAAATTCCTTTTAAGAATCTTGTCTACGACTACTATTCCAAGGACATTTCACAAAAAATCAGTTCATCAGTAAGAGTAAGACAAGATAGAGGGTATTATTTCGGTTCAAAAGCACCGTATGGATATGTAAAAGATGAAAAAGACCATCATCAGCTACTTGTCGATGATAGAGTGAGAAACATCATTGAAGAAGTCTTTGAAAGATACCTTAGTGGTGAAAGTATGCTTTCCATTTCTAAAGATTTTAATCATAGAGGTGTTCTGACGCCGGCAAAACATATAGGGCTTAAAAGAGGAAGTGGAGTATGGACAGGACAGATTATTAGATATGTTTTAACACAAAGAGTTTATACAGGAGCTGTTGTTGGTGGAAAGACAAGGGTACAGGAAGTTGGTTCTGATAATAGGAAATGGGTTGATAGCAAAGACTGGATAATTAGAGAAGATATGCATGAAGCTATTATCTCTAAAGAAGATTTTGGTAAGGTTCAGGATATGCTAAACAGCAATGCAAAACTAATCAGTAGAGAGCGGAAGCATTTTCATATTCTTCAAGACAAAGTCTATTGTGGTAAGTGCTATCATAAAATGACTTATACAGTTAATTATGGAAAAACAGATGGATATTGCTGTCCCTATCGGTACAAAGCAAAAGACTGTGGCTGCATGAAAGGGAAGATAAAAGCAGAAACACTGGAAGATATTGTTTCAGAAGAGATTAAACTTTATACAGAGAGCTTTCTTGAAAAAGAACAGACAAGAAAGATTGAGCATAAAGTTATGGAAAGCATTTGTGAAAGCCTGCTTGACAGGAAGAAAAGACTGGAAGCGGAAAAGCAAAAGATTCAGGTTTCCAAAATGCAGCTTTATGAAAAGCATAAACAGGACGAAATAGATAAGGAAGCATATTTATCAAAGAAAGAAGATTTAAGCAAAAAACTTAAAAATACAGAACAGGAAATAGCCATCATTACGGACAAGATAAAAGAAAATACATCTTCAGGACATAACCTTAATGTTGATAAGCTAAGAGAAGCGGTTACAAAAGGAGAGCTTGTTTTAGACTGGATCAACGAAGTCATAGACAGGATTTATGTTTATGATAAAGACAAGGTGGAGATTATTTGGAAATTTGAGAAAGGGAATGGAAAAGATGGATAAAAAAGACGAAATTATGCTTGTAAATCAGGAATCCCTTGCAGAAAAAATTTATATCATAAGGGGACAGAAAGTAATGCTTGACTTTGAACTGGCAGAGATTTATGGGTATGAAACAAAAAGATTTAATGAGCAGGTCAAAAATAACATTGAGAAATTTGACGATGATTTCAGGTTTCAACTTACAAAAGAGGAATGGGAAAATTTGAGGTCGAAAATTTCGACCTCAAAATCGGAAACAGGTTCAGGAGGAAGAAGATACTTACCTTATGTTTTTAGTGAAGCCGGAATCTACATGCTGATGACGGTTCTTAAAGGAGAGCTTGCGGTCAAGCAGAGTAAAGCCTTAATACGTACTTTTAAGCAGATGAAAGACTATATTGTGGAAAACCAAGGCTTGATTGGACAAAGAGAATTTTTACAGCTTTCCATGCAGATAACAAGTAATGTCGTAGAAATGCAAGATTTAAGACGGGATTTAATGAATGTGGAAGATAAGGTGGCAGGATTGGTGGACAATTTAGGTAATGTTGTGCATAAATCTGAACTGTCCGAGTTAATTCTTGATCTTAGCAATCCTCAGCTAAAATATGGATTTTTGCTTTTAAATGGAGAGCCGATTGAAGCGAATCTTGCTTATAAGGACATTTACAGCATAGCGAAAAAGAGTATCTATATCGTCGATAACTATATCGGAGTTAAGACACTTGTACTGTTAAAGGATATACCCTCATCGGTAGAAATAACTATATTCAGCGACAATGTTGGTAAAGGACTTCATACCCTTGAATACCAAGATTTTTGCAAAGAATATCCGTTTAGAAAGATAAAGTTTCAAAAATCCGGTGGAGAGTTCCATGACAGGTATATTATCATAGATTGGAATACAGATAAGCAGAGGATATACCACTGTGGAGCATCTTCCAAAGATGCAGGGCAAAGAATCACAACTATATCGGAAGTAGTTGACCAAGTAGTATATGCAGACCTGATAAACAAGCTCTTGAAAAATCCAATTTTAAAGTTAAAATAGAGTAAAAAAAGTTGATTGGAAATTTGAAAAAATATGTATCCAATACTTGACACAAGGGTGTAATGTAAATTATAAAGCGATAAAGGACTGTAAACATCATCACACAGTTTAAATAGAAACATACTGTAATGTAAATCAAATACCGCAAGTATTCTGTGTAGCTAGTATCTTCGTTTAAATAGAAACATACTGTAATGTAAATACCGTTGCGACCTCCAACATAAAATGTTGGTTCAAAATAGTTTAAATAGAAACATACTGTAATGTAAATATAGCTGTATAAATGTTGACGTTGTATTCTGCTTTTATGTTTAAATAGATACATACTGTAATGTAAATATTCTATTAGTGGTAAATATCCATTGTTTTTTAATAGTTTAAATAGAAACATACTGTAATGTAAATATTTCTTATATCAAACTTTGCTTTTCTATCATTCCTAGTTTAAATAGAAACATACTGTAATGTAAATGAAGGATATATAAAAGCAAATAAAACTCTTAAATTGTTTAAATAGAAACATACTGTAATGTAAATATCTCTTTTAGTTCTTCAAGAGTTAAAATTTTTCCGTTTAAATAGAAACATACTGTAATGTAAATTTAACATCAACATTATTCTTTAAATCGTTTAATATAGTTTAAATAGAAACATACTGTAATGTAAATAGAGCAAGCCCATATTCAGTTATATTTCTGATTTTAGTTTAAATAGAAACATACTGTAATGTAAATTAGAATTTCAGTATTTTTCCAATGGGTTGAGTTTCTAGTTTAAATAGAAACATACTGTAATGTAAATATGGAAAAAATGGGCTTGTTTTGATAAAATAACTTTGTTTAAATAGAAACATACTGTAATGTAAATTTTTTACTTGTTATTAGGCTTTAAAGAAACAACAAAGTTTAAATAGAAACATACTGTAATGTAAATGTTTGATGATTAACTGTATCATTAACTGATTTTATGTTTAAATAGAAACATACTGTAATGTAAATTTTGTTGCTCCTAGTAGTTTTCCACTTGTTACTGCGTTTAAATAGAAACATACTGTAATGTAAATAAAAATTGTTCCGAAATATCTTCCACTTTATCAAAGTTTAAATAGAAACATACTGTAATGTAAATGAAAGTTTGATAATAGAACCATATCCATTTGGGTTTTGTTTAAATAGAAACATACTGTAATATAAATATGATATAATATAGACAATTAGTAAATAAATTAAAAGTTTTAATAGAAATCTATTGGAATTGAAATATAGTATAGAAATTGAGTGAATTATCAGCTAAATAATATATGAATTGTTTATTATAAATATTGATAGAAATGTTAATATTTTGTAAAATATAAGATTTTTGTTGTGGAAATTTTATTTTATACATTTGAATGATTAAGTGAGGAGGAATATAATTGTCATTTATACAGAAGATAAAGTGTTTTTTTACTGGTAATTTTAAAAATAATGATTTGCCTAAAAAAGTCGAACTTACATCAAGTAAGTATTTTGAACTTTCTGCAGCAGAATGGAAAGTGCTTATTAGAGAACATATTACTCCGATTATTGAAAAAGAGTTACAAATGAAGCAAATTGGAGATTATTTATGGGCAAGTGAATATAACAGTATGGGAATGAGGAAGGTGCTTTCATTCTTTTGGATAAATAGTGCTTATGCAACTTTTAAATGGGGATGGAATTTTAAATTTATGCCGAAGTACTCTCGTGGTAAAGTTGTCTGGACAAGAACAGATAAAAGTGTTTTTACACATATATACGAAGTGTCAAAGGATTTTTACGACAGTAGCGGTAGAAGTGAAAGAAAAAGAAAAGCATATGATAGAGTTATTGTATCTAGGATTTATTACAATGAAAATAATTCTAAAGATATAATCGTAGATATGACAAAAGATTTTCAAAAAAAGTTAAAAGCATTGCTTCCAACTATTAAACGATATTACAATGCTACAAATACATTAGAGTCTGTACTGAGCAGAATAGACTTAAATATGGAAAATTATTATTATAGATTTATTAATCCGGAACTTGTAGTCTTAAGAGTATTCATCTTATATCGTTTAAATTTAAAAGAAGAAGCACTCTCTCATTTTGAAAAAATCTCTTTTACAAGTGATGATATAAGAGAGCAATACTATAAGAAATTACTTTCAATTTAAAGTAGGATATAAGGAGTTGAAAAGAGTTTATATGAAATTATTAAATTTAATTACTAATTTGTTTAAAAAAAAAGAAATTTTGAGTGAAGAGGAAATTACTCTAAGAGAACTTATATCAAAAAATATCTATATTACAAAAGAAGAAAAGGCATTAAAAAATCTTATTGTTAATAATCCTGAAATTGCAGAAAAAGTATATAGAACAGCGAAAAATAAATCTTACAGAACAAGTTTCCATTTTTTACTCGAATTAGCTAAAATTGGTTACGGAAAAGAATTTATATTTGAAAAAATTCATAGGTATTCTTATGAAAGGGAATTTCTTAAAGGTGAGTGCTCACCGGAAGAAGAAATGGCAGTTAAGAAATGGCTGGCTTGTGATACTGATGATATGCCAAAGAAGATTCCTCGTAAAAGATGTTGTATAGTATGTATGGGTGATATAGAAAATAGATTTTTGGCATCTACATCTCTTGTAAGTGAACATGTTGCAAGAGAATGTGTTTGCGCATTTTATACTGGCCATGTAGATTCATTTAAATGGCCTGTGCGTGGAATGTTGCTTGAATTTGGAGAAGAATACACTAAAAATTTTTTAGACAACTTAGTTGAACGTTACAAAATTTCTAAGGAAGATTGCATGTTGATGTTTACTGGTATTTATTCAATTGGATATAGGGTAAAAATAGAAACAGAGTTTTATGGTAAATTCGTTGAAGAATGGATGAAAAACGATGAAAAACATTATAAAGAAACGATATCGTCAAATTCGGATTCAGATCTTGGGAAAAAAATGATGAAGAAGTTGGGCATTAAAAAGCAGAAAAAGTCTTAGAAATATTTTATTGTGTTCTAATTCTGGCGGAATTGTTGGATGTGGTAGTAATATTTTTTTATCATTTGCAAAATTATATACAAATCGTTATAATATATATTACTTAAAAGATTTTAAGTTTTAAATTAATGTTATTTTTTACATAATTTATGATGTAATTAATAATATTTAAGGAGGAAAAATGAAAGCTATATTATTTGATTTGGATGGAACTTTGCTTCCTTTGGATGAGAAATTATTTGTTGATATTTATTTTACAGAATTGTCAAAAGTGTTTTCTGTTTATAATATTGAAAGTAAGAAACTTGTTGAAGCTATTTGGACTGCGACTCATGAAATAATTAAAAATGATGGGAAGAAAACTAATGAAGATGCTTTTTGGGATAAGTTTACGAGTATTATAAATATTGATTTATCTGATGTGAAAGAAGTATTGCAAAAATTTTATGCAAATGAGTTTTTCACTAAGCTAAAGAAGTGTTCAACTGAAAATAATCTAGCAAAAGTTGCAGTTGAACTTGCGAAGAAGAATGGAAGGAAAGTTGTTCTTGCTACTAATCCGGTTTTTCCTATAGATGCATTAGTTAGATTGAAATGGACAGGACTTGATATTGATGACTTCGATTATGTTACTCATTATAGTAATAGTTCTTTTTCTAAGCCGAATCCTAAATATTATTTAGATTTATGTGAAAAACTGGATGTTGAACCTAAGGACTGTTTGATGATTGGAAATGATGAAAGGCAGGATATATTTGCAGCGAGTAGTGCCGGGATGAATTGTTATTTAGTAACGGATTATCTTTATACTTATCCTGAATGTGAAGTAAATTGTGAAAAAGGAAGTTTTAAAGATTTAATTGAAAAATTAAAAACTTTATAATTGAAATATGTATAAATTAAAAAGACAACAATTGTATGAATTGCTGTCTTTTTGTATGTTTTTTTAAAATTATTTCTTCTTGGCTATTAAAAATTTTATTTTTATTCCTAAGGATTTGAATTTATTTTCATATTCTGTTTCTATATTTTGTGGATAGTCAAAGTTTGCTAAGTCATAAGTGATTAGAATTACTTCAAATCCATTTTCGTTAAAGTATTCCAAACTTGCTTCGAAAAGATCGTCATCATCTGTTTTGAAGTGAATTTCTCCTTCTTCTATAAGTAACTTATTGTATTTTGCTAAAAAGTTAGGATGAGTTAATCTTCTTTTATGATGTCTTTTCTTTGGCCAAGGGTTACAGAAGTTTATGTAAATTCTGGATATAGAATTTTCGTTAAAAAACTCATCTATTTTTTCTATATTTGTTGGAATTGCTCGAACATTTGATAATTCTAAGTCTCTGATTTTTCTAGTAGCATATACAATAGCATTTGTGTCCAAGTCCAATATACAGTAATTAATGTCCTTGTTAATATCAGCAATTTCGCTTATAAATTTTCCTTTTCCACAACCGAGTTCAAGATTTATAGGATTGTTGTTTTTAAATTTTTCATTCCATTTTCCTTTTAAGTTTTCTGCATCAAATATTACTTGAGCATTTTCTTTCATTTCCGGGACTGCCCACCATTTTTTTCTAAGTCTCATTAATTTTCCTTTCATAAAAAATTTTTTCATCATAATTATTATATCATATTTTTGAATTTTATATTTATTTTATAAAAAATTTAAAAAATTTTTTAACTACTAATAGTAATATTTTTATATCCACCAAAATATTTTTAGAAATACCACAAAACATACTATATATAGTTAAAAATAAAATTTAATTTCTATATATATTTTGTTTTATAATGGGTATAAATTTGCGGAGGTGATTTTGTTGAGGATTATAAAGAGAGATTTATCAGAAGTATCATTTGATATTTCAAAGATAGAAAATGCAATTTATAAAGCATTTATTAGTGTTGGTGATGAAGATAAAAAGTTACTTTCAAAACGATTGGCAGAAGAGGTTTTTGAAAGTATTTTACAAGATAAGGCAGAAAATTCAAGTATAAGTGTTGAAGAAATTCAAGATTATGTTGAAAAGACTTTAACTAAGAATAATCATTATGAAACTTTGAAAAGCTATATCTTATATAGAGAAAAGAGAAATTCATTAAGAAAAGAATTAAATTCTTTTAGAGAATATATTGAAGATGAAAGTTTAATTGAAGTTCTTGCTAAAATTCAAAAAGATTTTTCAACAGAAGGTTATGAGCTTGATATATTATGTAGAAAGTTTTTGTCTTTTGTTAAACCAAATTCAACTTTGAATGAAAAAGTTGAGCTTTTGATAAAGGCATCTTCCGAATTAACTTCAAAGGAAAATCCAAATTGGGAGTATATTTCTGCTAGAATTTATGCTTATAAAATTCATAATGAAATTGTAAATTATGAGAAAGAATGGCATATTGTTGATTTTAAATCAAAGATACAAGTTTTAACAAAAGCTAGTTTATATGGAGAATATATTTTAGAAAATTATTCAAGTGATGATATTGACGAGCTTGAAAAGTATATAGATAACAGTAGAGATGAGTTATTTACTTATTCATCTTTAGATTTAGTATATAAGAGATATTTAATTTGTGATTCACATAAAAAAGTAATTGAAACAATGCAAGAAATGTTTATGGGCATTGCTATGCATCTTGCAATTCCTGAAAAAGATAGAGTTTCTTTTGCAAAAAAAGTTTATGACGTGCTTAGTAATTTAAAGGCAACTGTAGCAACTCCTACAATGTCAAATGCAAGAAAGCCGTTCCATCAACTTTCTTCTTGTTTCATAGATACCGTTCCTGATACACTAAAAGGAATTTACAGAAGTATAGACAATTTTGCTCAAGTTTCTAAACATGGTGGCGGAATGGGACTATATTTTGGGAAAGTTCGTGCAAGTGGTTCAGATATTCGTGGATTTAAGGGTGTTGCAGGTGGTGTTATCAGATGGATTAAACTTGCAAATGACACAGCAGTTGCAGTTGATCAACTAGGTGTTAGACAGGGTTCTTGTGCTGTTTATTTAGATGTATGGCATAGAGATATTCCTGAGTTTTTAAACCTTAGAACAAATAATGGAGATGACAGAATGAAGGCTCATGATGTTTTCCCTGCAATTTGTTTCCCTAATTTATTCTGGCGTTTAGCAAAAGAAAATATCAATTCTAATTGGTACTTATTCTGCCCACATGAAGTAAAGGAAGTAATGGGCTTTTGCTTGGAAGATTTTTATGGAAAAGAGTGGGAAGAAAAATACAGACTTTGTATTAAAGAGCCAAGACTTGATAAAAGAATTTTAACTGTTAAGGATTTAGTTAAATTGATTTTAAAGAGTCAAGTTGAAACCGGAACTCCATTTATTTTTAATAGAGATAATGCAAATAATGCAAATCCAAATTCACATAAAGGAATGATTTACTCATCAAATCTTTGTACAGAAATAATGCAAAATATGAAAGAAATTTTAGATGTTGAAGATAAAATTTTACAAATAGATGGAGAAGATCATGTTGTAACTGATGTTAAAGCAGGAGATTTTGTAGTTTGTAACCTTGCGAGCTTAGTTCTTGGAAATATTGACCTAAAAAATGATGAAGAAATGGAATTTGTAGTTTCTACAATGATTAGAGCATTAGATAATGTAATTGACTTAAACTACTATCCAACACCTTTTGCAAAAATAACAAATTCAAAATATAGAGCAATTGGACTTGGAACAAGCGGATATCATCATGCTCTTGTAAAAAATAAAATTATGTGGCAAACTGAAGAACATTTAGAATTTATGGATAAAGTTTATGAAAAAATAAATTATTTTGCTATTAAAGAAAGTTCAAAAATTGCTGAAGAAAAGGGAAGTTATAAGTATTTTGAAGGTTCAGAATGGCAAAATGGAAAATATTTTGAAAAAAGAGAATATAATTCTAAGGAATGGATTGAACTGAAAGAAAAAGTTGCTAAAAACGGACTTAGAAATGCTTATCTTTTAGCAGTAGCTCCTACAGGTTCAACTTCAATTATTGCAGGAACTACAGCAGGTGTAGATCCTGTTATGATGAGATATTTCCTTGAAGAGAAAAAAGGTTCAATTATTCCGAGAGTTGCTCCTGATTTAACTCCTGAAACTTTTTGGCTATATGAAAATGCTCACGAAGTAGATCAAACTTGGTCTATAAAAGCGGGTGGAGTTAGACAGAGACATATTGATCAAGGACAAAGTTTAAATCTTTATATCACTACAGATTATAAGATGAGTCAAATTTTAAAACTTTTGATTTTATCTTGTGAAGTTGGTTTAAAGAGTATTTACTATATAAGAAGTAAGAGTTTAGATATTGAAGAATGTGATAGCTGTTCAGCATAGGAAGGAGAGATTATGGAATTAAATAAAAAAGCTCTATTTAATGAAAATGGCGATATTGAATTATCAAAAAGAAAAATGATAAATGGAAATACAACAAATTTGAATGATTTTAACAATGTAAAATATACTTGGACAACTGAATGGTATCGTAATGCCATGAATAATTTTTGGATTCCGGAAGAAATAAATTTGTTCCAAGATTTAAAAGATTATAAAATGTTGGATGAATATGAAAAAACTGCTTTTGATAAAGTTTTAAGTTTTCTTATATTTTTAGACAGCATTCAAACTGCTAATCTTCCATATATCGGAGAGTATATTACAGCAAATGAAATCAATCTTTGTCTCACTATCCAAGCTTATCAAGAAGCTATTCATTCTCAAAGTTATGGATATATGTTAGATAGTATATGTTCTCCTGAAGAAAGAACAAATATTTTATATCAATGGAGAGATGATGAACATCTTCTTGCAAGAAATAAATTCATTGGAGATTTATATAATGAGTTCCAAGAAAATAAAGATCCATACAGTCTAGTAAAGACTATGGTTGCAAATTATATTCTTGAAGGGGTTTATTTTTATTCAGGATTTATGTTCTTCTATAATTTAGGAAGAAATGGGAAAATGCCGGGCTCAGTACAAGAAATCAGATATATAAACAGAGATGAAAATACACATCTTTGGTTATTCAAAAAAATGCTTTTAGAATTACAAAATGAAGAACCAGAATTATTTACAGAAGAAAAAGTTGCTGTATATAAAGATATGATTAAAACAGGTGTAGAACAAGAAATTGCTTGGGGGAAATATGTTTTGGGAGAAAACATTCCTGGTCTTACAATGCAAATGGTTGAAGATTATATTAAATATCTTGGAAACCTTAGAAGTACAGCTTTAAACTTTGGAAAACTTTATGATGGTTATGATGAAGAACCTGAAAGTATGAAGTGGGTTAGTGAATATTCTGATCCAAATGCGATAAAGACAGATTTCTTTGAAGCAAAGCCTTCAGCATATTCAAAATCAAGTATAATTGATGACGATTTAGATGATTTATAAAAATATAAAAACTACTTTTTTGATTTTTCAATTAAGTAGTTTTTTTTACAAAAATTTTGATTTTAGCTATTGCAAAAATAAATTAATAGTAGTATAATATTAACACAAATAAGAATTATTTGCATTAAAGAAATTTTAAGGAGGATTATTTATGAATATAAAATTGAAAAAAATTATTTCAATTATTATGATTAGCTGTATGTTTTTAGTTGCTTGTTCATCAAATAAAGATGAAAAAAATAAAGAGCAAAAAACTACAGAACAAAAAGGAAATAAGAAAGTTATTTATACAACTTTTTTCCCTGTAACAGATCTTACAAAGAGAATTGTTGGGGATAAAATGGAGGTTAAAACAATAATAAAAGGAAATCAAGAACCACATTCCTTTGAACTTAAAGCGGGAGATATGCAGGAAATTGTAAAAGCAGACTTGATTATTTATAATGGTGCAAATATGGAGTCTTTTATTTCTGCTATTGAAGATACTGTTAAGGATAAAAATAAATTTTTAAATCTATCACAAGGATTGACTTTGTTAGAAAGTGGAGATGGATTGGAAGAGGAAGAAGAACACGGAGAACATAAAGATGGGGACAAACATGACGATGAACATGGACATAATCATAAACACGGACATGATCATAAACATGGACATGATAAAACAAATCCACATACATGGCTTAGTGTAAAAAATGCTATTATACAACTTGACACTATTTATAAAAAAGTTTCTTCTATAGACCCTGAAAATGAAGCTTATTACAAGGAAAATCTAAAAAAAGCACAAGATGAATTTAGAGCTTTAGATAAAAAATTTGAAACAGAGCTTTCAAAAGTTAAGAGTAAACAAAAGTATTTTGTTGTAAGTCATGCTGCTTTCAACTATTTAGCAAATGATTATGGATTAAAGCAAGTTGCAGTAACAGGTATATCACCAGAGGATGAACCATCAGCAAAGCAACTTCAAAAAATTGCCGACTTTGTTAAGAAGTATAAGATAAATACAATTTTCTTTGAAGGAAAAGCAACTCCAAAAGTTGCAGAAACTCTTGCTAAAAACACAAACACAAAGACTGATACTTTATACACAATGGAAAATTTGACAGATGAAGAAATTAAAATGGGATATTTAAAATTAATGGAATTAAATTTAAAAGCTTTAGTTAAATCTTTTAATGAATAGGAGGAGATTATGAGTAAAAATTTAAAAAAGAAAATTACAAAAATGAATTTAATTTTAGTTTGTAGTGCAGTTTTACTTGCAAGTTGTACGAAGAAAAAGGAAGAAACAAAACAAAGTACTTCTAAAAACTTTGAATTTGTCGAAAAAGAAACGAAATATAAAAAAGATGAAACAACAGAAGTTTTAATTGATGCTGAAATAAAAAAAGATGATATTGTAAGATCTTATAAACATGGAGATCATTGGCATGTGTTTACTAAAGACGGTAAAGAACATATTACTTATACAGATCCTTCAAAATTGGGAAATGGAAATTCATTATCTCTTGTTAGTGTTGTTTCAAGAAATAAATTAAGAGGATTAAATGTAACATCAATATTAAAACATGGAGATCACTGGCATGTTTATACAGCTGATGGGAATGAATATTTAACTTATGAAGATCCATCAAGTATGTTTCCTAATATTACAGTAGGAACTTATGTAGGTTCACATAATTCACATAGAAACAGAAGAAATTCAAATAACTATTCACATGCAAATATTATTGAAGAGAAAAAGGATAGAGTAGTAAAAATTTTGAGACATGGAGATCATTGGCACATTTATACTGCAAGTGGTAAAGAATATATTAGCTACACAGATCCAACCTCAAAATATCCTGATGCAGAAGTCGGAGAATATCAAGGAAATCACGGAGATTCACAAGATAATACAGAGAAAGAAAAACCAAGTGAGAAACCTAATGTTCCAAGTGCTAGTGAGAAATTATACGAAGCTAGAAAAAATTTAAATATAATAAATGTTTTGGGAAAAGATCCTGTTAACAGATATGATATAGTAAAAATTTTAAAACATGGAGACCATTATCATATTTATGATTCAAAAGGAAATGAAGGAATAACATATACTGACCCGAGATCTCTTTATCCTGAAGCTGAGTTTGGCGAATATAAGGGAAGTCATGGAGACGAAAATAAAAAACCATTTGAATGGCCAAAAGGTGTAACAAAAATTGTAGATCATGGAGATCATTGGCATTTATATGTGGGAGATAAGGAAGTTGGAGTTGTTCATGAAAACCCTAGAAGCCGTTATCCTAATGCTGAATATATTAAAGAGGGAAGTGATCACTCAGATATAGGTGTAGATGAAAAAGAATTATTTACTTATGAAAGTGTAAAAGCTGAAATAAAAGACAAAGTAATCCCATATCTGGACAGTAACCTTAGAGCGATGAGACATTATGGAGATTTGGATACAACATTACCTGTTTATGGTTCAAATGGAGTGAAAAAGGGAATATTCTACTGGTTACATGGAAATCACTATCATGCTATAACTATAAAACAAATTATTCAAAATGCAAAAGCAGGTCAATATGGAGATTGTACAGCAAAAGAAATAGTAGCTGCTTTGAAATATATAATTCAAAATCCTGGTAAAGATATTGAATCAAAAGTAACTGTTGATAGAGAAGAAGTATTGAAATATCTTAGAAAAGTGTATAATTTAGAAGATGAAATGGATGCTTATACTATAGGTGATATTGCATATGTTTATGCAAATGGAGAAACATATACATTCAGTTTAGCTGATTTTGAAAAGGTAAATGGAGAAATTAGATATAAAAAGAAACTTCCACAAATTCCAAAAAAAGCTGATTCAAATGAGAAAAAGTCTGAAGAAAAGGAAGATGCTACAGAATTACCTAAACAAAATGAAGAAGATAAAAAACTTCCAAGTGTAGATAAATCTGAAAAAGAAACTAAAAACTCTACTACAAAGTCTGAAGATAAAAAAGTTGATGAAAAGAAAAATGAAGAAAAATTAAATACAGATAAACCAACAAAATCAGATGAAAACAAAGAAGAAAAGAGAGAAAAAAATAATTAATTTTACAATTTAATTAATATTCTAAATTTAAATCACTCAAATATGGATTAAAATCTGTATTTGAGTGATTTTTTGTAAATAAGTTTATTTTAAATAAAATTTTTTGATTAAAAAAATTTTTTTCTAAATATGTTTATAAATTATATTTTATGTGGTATAATATATCTGTAATTAATTAGCACTCAAGTTAATAGACTGCTAATAACTTTAATAGGAGGGATATTATGAAATTAAAACCAATAGGAGATAAATTAGTTATAGAAATGGTTGAGGTAGAAGAAAAGACAAGTTCTGGGATAGTTCTTCCTACTTCTGCAAAAGAGGCACCAAGTGTTGCTAAAGTTTTGGCAATTGGTGATGAAATTTTAAAAGATGAAGATAAAAAAGATTTAATTAAAGTTGGAGATAAAGTAATTTTCTCAAAATATGCAGGAACTGAAGTTAAACTTGATAAAAAAGAATATATTGTTGTAAAAATTGCTGATGTTTTAGCAGTAGTTGAAGATTAGGAGGTTTTTTAAATGGCTAAAGAAATTAAATTTAATGAAGAAGCAAGAAAAGGAATGGAAGCTGGTATTAATAAACTTTCAGATACAGTTAAAGTTACTCTTGGACCTAAAGGAAGAAATGTAGTTTTAGATAAAAAATTCGGTTCACCACTTATTACAAATGATGGTGTTACTATTGCAAGAGAAATTGAATTGGAAGATCCTTATGAAAATATGGGAGCTCAACTTGTTAAAGAAGTTGCAACTAAGACAAATGATGTTGCAGGTGATGGTACAACTACAGCAACACTTTTAGCTCAAGCAATTATTAGAGAAGGATTAAAGAATGTTGCAGCCGGAGCAAATCCTATGATTATTCAAAAGGGAATTAAAAAGGCAGTTGAAAAGGCAGTTGAAGGAATTAAAGAATTTTCAAAACCTGTTGAAACAAAAGAAAGTATTGCTCAAGTAGCATCAATTTCTGCAGCTGATGAAGAAGTTGGAAAATTAATTTCTGATGCAATGGAAAAAGTTGGAAAAGATGGTGTTATCACAGTTGAAGAATCCAGAAGTATGGGAACAACTTTAGAAGTTGTTGAAGGTATGCAATTTGATAGAGGATATGTTTCTCCTTATATGGTAACTAATACTGAAAAAATGGAAGCTGAACTTGAAGATCCATATATTTTAATTACTGATAAAAAGATTACTAATATTCAAGAAGTTTTACCTGTATTAGAACAAATTGTTCAACAAGGAAAACCACTTTTAATTATTGCTGACGATGTAGAAGGCGAAGCAATGGCAACACTTGTTGTTAATAAATTAAGAGGAACATTTAACTGTGTAGCTGTAAAAGCACCTGCTTTTGGTGATAGAAGAAAAGATATGCTACAAGATATTGCAATTTTAACAGGTGGTACAGTTATTTCAGAAGATTTAGGATATGAATTAAAAGAAACTTCTATTGAAATGTTAGGTAAAGCAAGAAGGGTAACTGTTGGAAAAGAACTTACTGTTATCGTAAATGGAGCAGGTGAACAATCAGCTATAGAAGAAAGAGTTGCTTTAATTAGAAATCAAATAGAAATAAGCGATTCTGAATATGATAGAGATAAATTACAAGAAAGACTTGCTAAACTTGCTGGAGGAGTTGCAGTAATTCAAGTTGGTGCAGCTACTGAAACAGAACTTAAAGAAAGAAAGTTAAGAATAGAAGATGCACTTGCAGCTACAAGAGCAGCGGTAGAAGAAGGTATTGTTCCTGGCGGTGGAACTGTATTGTTAAATGTAATTCCAAAAGTTAAAGCACTTCTTGAAGAAACTAATGGAGATGAAAGAACAGGTGTTAATATAATTGTTAAAGCACTTGAAGAACCAGTTAGGCAAATTGCAATTAATGCAGGTTTAGAAGGTTCAGTTATCGTTGAAAATGTTAAGAACGCGGAAGCTGGAATTGGTTTTGATGCTTTAAGTGAAAAATATGTAAATATGCTTGAAAGTGGAATTGTTGACCCTACAAAAGTTACAAGATCAGCTCTTCAAAATGCATCAAGCGTTGCATCAATGGTTTTAACAACAGAAGCTGCAGTTGCAGATGTAACTAAAGATGAACCAATGGGACAAATGCCTGGCGGAATGAATCCTGGAATGGGATATATGTAGAAAGCAGTTAACTTATAGTTAAATTTATGGTAAAATAGAACTTGGATAAACCAAGTTCTTTTTTTATGGAGTTTTTATGATTAAATTATTTTTTAATATTATGTTTTTAGTTAGTATTTCTATTTTAGTGATACATCAAAGTTTTTATTATTATAAATTTAATAAAATTTTTAAAAAATTGAAGATTTTAAGTGAAGAGAAAAATATAAGAGAAGATAGAAATTTAATTTTAGAGTATAATTATAATCTCGCACAGCTTAATTATATTTTTTGTGTATATTTTTGTGGGTTGATGAAAAAAATTCTATATAAAAAGAATAATTTTGAATATGTTGAATAGGAGAAAGTTTTGAAAGATTATTTATTTATATACAAAGATGAAGAAAAAATTGAATATGGAAAAGTTATAAATTCAAAATTAAACGCCTATTTCTTAAAAAAATTTAGTGATTTTGAAATTGGAGACATATATAGAGCAAGGGTTGTAAAAAAAGTTGATGCATTACAATGTTTTTTTGTAGAACTTAAAAATGGAAAAAATGGATTTTTAGACTTCAAAGATACTATTGGAGAAGTAAAAGTTGGAGATGTAATATTTGTTGAAATTTACAAAATTAATGCAGGAGAAAAAGCACCTAATGTTTCAATGAATTTTTCTGTTTCTTCAATGTTTTCAGTTATATCTTACAAAAATAGAGAAGATATTTTGATTTCAAAAAAATTAAAAGAATATAATTTTGACTTGGAGCAGATAAAAAATATAAAATCAAATTTTTCAGTAAAATTGAGAACAAAAAGTGTCGATTGCGATGAATATACTTTATTGAATGATATAAGAAAAAATGTAGAAAAAATGCAAGAAATAGTGGATAGTTTAAATAATTTACCTGTTCCTAAATTAATTTACAAAAAGGAGAATTTTTTAGAGGACTTTTTATTTGAAAATGAAAAATATTCCTGTATATTAAATGATAAAGAGCTATATAAAAGTTTTAAAGATAATAAATTTTTGAAAAATGAATTAAAATACAATGATGAATATTCTCCAAGATATGACTACAATATTGGAGTATATCTTGAGGGATTAAATAAAAAAACAATTGAAGTTGAAGATATAAATATAGTTATAGAAAAAACGGAAGCTCTTACAGTAATAGATGTAAATTCAAAGAAAAAAACAAGTGAAATAAATAAAAGTAAAAATGCTTTAAGTGTAAATTTAATAGCAATTGAAGAAATTATTAGACAGATTTCTTTTAGAGATATTTCAGGGATAATAATTGTAGATTTTATAAATATGAAAACAAAAGAAAAAGAAATTTTAGAAGAAAAAATTAAGGAAATACAAATCTTTGACAATAAGATTTGGAATTTTCACGGATTTACAAAACTTGGATTATATGAAATTACAAGACAAAGAGGAAAATAATGGAATTAAAAAATTTAGAAATAATTGATAATACCAATGAGGGACTTGGAGTTGCAAAAAGTGAAGAAGGAATAGTTTTTGTAAAAGGTGGACTTGTTGGAGATATTGTCGATGTTGAAATAACACAAAAAAAGAAAAAATTTTCTAACGGATATGTAAAAAAATATTTGAAATATAGTGAATATAGAGAAAATTTATACGATGAAAAACTAACAGATATCTATCATTTTATAAATCTAAAATATGAAAAAGAACTTGAATTAAAGAAAAAGATGTTTTTAGACAGTCTTAGAAAAAATACAGGTATAGAATTAGAAGATGTTGAAATTTTAGAGAATAAAAATAACTTAAATTATAGAAATAAAATTGAATTAAAGACAAATGAAAATTTTGAACTTTGTTACTGTGTGGATAATGGGGAAAGTAAAATTAAACTTGAGAATTGTCCATTAAGTAATGAGAGCATAAATGAATTTTTATCATTTTTACAAGCAAAATTAAAACAATTTAAAATTAAATCCTATGATGTAAATACAGACGAAGGAATTTTGAAAAATATCAGTATAAGGTCAAATTTCAATTCTGAAATTATGATTACAGTTGTTGTAAAAGAAAATATAGTAGAAGCTCAAAATTTTGTAAAAAGTTTAAGTGAATATGAAAAATTGGTAAGTGGATATATAAATATAAATCCTAAAAAAGCAAGTATAATTATGGGACAAGAAAGTAAGTTAATATTCTTAAAGAAAAATTTTACTGATAAAATAGGAAAATATGAATTTAATATTTCCCCAAAGAGCTTTTTCCAAGTAAATAGATTTCAAACTGAAAATTTATATAAAATAGCTAAAGAATTTTTAGGAGAAAATAAAGATAAGAATTTGTTGGATTTATATTCCGGAATAGGAACTACAAGTATATATTTTTCAGAAAATTTTAAAAAAGTAATCGGTGTAGAAATTGTAAAAGATGCAGTAAAAGACGCTAAAGAAAATTTAAAACTAAATGATGTGAAAAATGTTGAGTTTCTATATGGAAAAAGTGAAGAAAAGATTGAGGAAATCTTAAAAAATAATAATATTGATATAATTTCCGTAGATCCTCCACGAAAAGGACTAGATAAAAAGGTTGTAGATACTATTATCAAAAGTAATATAAAAAAAGTTGTATATGTAAGTTGCAACGGAGCAACATTAACAAGAGATTTAAAACTTTTTATTGACGGTGGATTTGATTTAAGGAAAGTAAAGCTTTGCGATATGTTTAGTAAAACAGCACATTGTGAAGTGGTTGTTTTGATTGAAAAGGTATAAGAATAGGAATAATACTATGTATACTTTAATATTTTTATAGGAGGTAAAATGAGCGAGAAAAAATATTTAGAAAACCCAACTGAATACTCTGCTTTGTCATACTGGAAAAGTAAAAAATTCAAAGTTCCAGATAATATGAAAATAATTAATGATAAGTATTTTTCAAAAGAGCTATTAAAAGATTTTAATGATGATATTTATTTTAAATTAGTTCACAACTTAAATAATATTATTTTATGTAATCTTCCTGAGAATTTTATTTTTTACAAATCTAGTATTGAAGAATTTGCCATTCATATAAATAGTTGTTATGATGATGAGGGAATAACAATTAAAGAATTAGAGTCTTATAAAAATCGTATAGTATATGATGAGGAATTGTGGATTTGTATTTTTGATAAATATAATAAAAAAATAGTTGCTACAGGAATTGCTGAATTTGATGATGAAATAAAAGAGGGATATTTGGATTGGATTCAAGTTTCAAAAGATTATAGAAAAAAAGGATTTGGAACAGTTATTGTAAATGAATTATTGTATAGATTAAAGAAAAAAGCAGATTTTGTTACTGTTTCTGGGAAAATAAATAATAAAAGTAATCCTGAAAATTTATATTTAAAATGTGGTTTTGAAAACAAAACAATATGGCATGTTTTGACAAAAAAGGAGTTATTTTACAATGAATAGTAAATTTGAAAAGATAAAAGTTCTTGAAAGTTCAAATACAAAAAAGGAATTGGATATAAAATTATATGGAGAAGAACAGGCGAAGGCTGTATTAAAATTTCATAAACAAATTGAGGAATATAAGAAAACTCCACTAATTTGTCTTTCTAATTTGGCTTCAAAGTTGAATGTTGGTGCAATCTATGTAAAAGATGAATCAAAGCGTTTTTCACTAAATGCATTTAAAGGGCTAGGTGGAAGCTATGCAATGTTTAGAATTTTATGTGATGAATTAAGTCTTAATCCTGATACTACAAGTTTAAGTGATTTGTTATCTGAAAAGTATAAAAAAAGACTTGAAAAGATTGAGTTTGTAACATGTACTGATGGAAATCATGGTAGAGGTGTGTCTTGGGCATCAGGAATATTTGGATGTAAAGCTTATGTTTATATGCCTTATGGAACAGCAGAAGTTCGTGCAGAGGCAATTCGTAAAGTTGGACCAGCAGAGGTAGAGATTACAAATTTAAGTTATGATGATACAGTAAAATATGCTTTAGAAATTAGTAAAAAGTATGGTTGGATATTAATTCAAGATACTTCTTGGGATGGATATGAGAAAATTCCGACATGGATTATTCAAGGGTATCTCACAATGGCTTATGAAATTACTGAAGAGTTAGAAAACTTAAATGTCATTCCTACACATATTTTTTTACAGGCAGGAGTTGGTTCAATGGCTGGAGGAATGATTGCATATTTTGTAGAACATTATAAAAATAACAAACCTATATTTACTATTGTGGAGTCAAATGTTGCCGATTGTATTTATCGTTCTGCTGAGATAGGAGATGGAAAATCTTATTCTGTAGGTGGAGCTCCAACAACTATTATGGCAGGATTGAATTGCGGAACAACTTGTAGTCTTATTTGGCCAATTATATGGAATTATACTGATTTTTACATTTCCGGTTCTGATGAAATGGCAGTTGATGGAATGAGAGCCTATGCTTTTAATGAAGGGGAAGATTTAAAAATTATTTCTGGAGAATCAGGTGCTTCAACAATGGGTGCATTACTTGGAGTTTTGGCAGAACCTTCTATGGAAGAGATGAAGAAAAAAATTAGAATAGATGAAAATTCAGTTATCCTTTTAATTAATACCGAAGGAGATACCAATCCAGAAAATTATAGAAGAATTGTAGATGGAACTTTTAAATAATAAATTAAAAACTAAACAAAGGAGCGTGATTATTTATGGATAAAAATGTTACAATTGTTAGAAGAAATGTTAGTACTATACTTAGAGATATTTTGCAACATAAAAAGCTTTTAAAAAAAGAGTTAGAGGAATCTAACGAAAAAGTAAAGGGTAAAAAAATTAATGTTGAAGATATGATAAAAGATGAGCATTTATACTTTAGAGGAGAAAGTAAATTCTATAATTATCGTGTTCCTACATTATATAGAAAAGAAAAATTGGTAAAAAACGGAAGTGAATATTATTATAGAACATTGTTAAATGAATTAGGAAAAGATGATTATGGCGAGAACACTTCTTTAGTTAGAATGATATCTGAATTACAACATTATGGGGCAGTAACTAGAATGTTAGATATTACTAAAAGCCCTTTGATTGCTCTTTATTTTGCTGTAGAAAAAGATGATAATGAACCGGGATATATTTATATTTATCATGCTTATCCAGAAACTGAAAAATTTGATACAGGCCATACAATCGCTATAAAATGTGCTTTAAATTTTATGAGGCAATCTTTAATTGATGATTTTATTTTAGCTTGTGAATCGCTTAAAGAGAATTTTAATAAATTGCGTAATATTTCTTTAGATGAATTTATGCAAATATCTGATATAGATGATAAAGTTAAAGAATCAGTTAAAAAATTTATGGAAGTTCTAAACCAAAGAGCAAAGGTTCAGGAAAAGTTGATTTATCCAATAAGAATTTTTGAAGACTTGAGTAAGTCTCATTTAGTTCTTCCAGCTAAAACAACAGATAGAGTTAGACAACAACAAGGAGCTTTTATATTTCCTAAATATACTAATTCAAAAGGAAGTTTAGGAGAAATCCAAAAAGAAATAAGTAATTCTATTTCCGAACTTAATTTAGTTTTGAAAACTGAAAAGTATGATGAAAAAAATAAGGAAAGATATGAGATTAATTTTAATTGTATTAAAATTAATGGTGGAGATAAAAGGGCAATTAGGAATGAACTAGAACAGTTAGGAATAACAAAAGGATTTATTTATCCAGATATTGAACATGTTTCAGAATCTCTACTTGAATAAAAATATTTTAAATATGGGTATATATTAGCTGAATTTAATTATAAATCTTAGGTAAATAGAAATAGTAAAGTTGTTTTTACAAATAGTTGAATTTAACAGAAAATAAGGAGGTAAATATGAAAGCTATTATTTTTTATTATTCAAATAGTGGAAAAACTAAAAAAGTTGCAACAAAAATACAAGAAAGTCTTGGTTGTGATATGATAAGTATTGAACCTGAGGTTTCTTATGGTTCATATTTTAAGGCTATTGGAAGAGCAATGGATGAAAAGAAAAAGGACGTAACTGCAAAATATGTAGCTCCAGTAGTAGATATTTCCGATGTTGATGTTGTTTTAGTAGGCTATCCAATTTGGTTTAGTAAACCTCCAATGATTGTATTAGATTATTTAAAGAATTATAATTTAGATGGAAAAAAGGTGGTTCCTTTTTCAACATCTGGATCTACTAATGTTAAGACAACTTTAAATACTCTTAAAGAATTTATTGGTAATGCAGAGATATATCTTCCATATAGCAAAG
The DNA here is from genome assembly GCF_035282425.1 of Parvimonas sp. M20. Taxonomy (NCBI): domain Bacteria; kingdom Bacillati; phylum Bacillota; class Tissierellia; order Tissierellales; family Peptoniphilaceae; genus Parvimonas; species Parvimonas sp. M20. Next base: position 96,860 of record NZ_JAYKBQ010000001.1, read on the forward strand.
CTATAATATTTAAGACGAACTTTAACAAATGGATTGAAAAAGTTAAAGAATTATAGTATGTAGGATTTTGATACTTAAAATAAAAAAAAGCAGTCATTTAATTGAACTGGATTTAAAAATACAGAAATTATTAAAGGAATGTAATCCACAATTAATAGGAGACATTCCTTTTAAATTATTCTTAATTATTTGAGTTGGAAATGATTAAAACCAATTTGTTTTTTCATCCCTAAATTTTGGTATTTTTCCATTTTGATAAGGATTATAGTTGTTTCGATTACAGCCGAATTCTTTTAATTCTTTTATTTTATTGTCATCAGTCCATACAATAAGAGAAATCCCGTCAAAATCTTCGATACTTCCATTATTCATTTTATTCTTAAAATACCATTCTACAATAGTTTGATTACCTTTATGAAAAAATTGTTTAATTGTCCAATCTATTACAATTCCACGATTATTCCATTCATTAAACCATAATTTTACTGTTTCACGATTTTCATATTTGGGGCTCCAACTTTCTGTGTAAATAACATCTTCTGTAAAAATTTCATCTATTCCTAAATCTTTTTGTTTTATCCACATATCAAACCATAGTTGAATTATTTTTTCTTTTTTATTCATCATACACCACCATATAAGCAATTCTCAATCAATTAAATAAACACAATTAAAAGAATGTTTTTATCATTATAACACATTTTATATATAGTTTTATATTTAAAAACTGACCTTCAAAAAATTGTTTTTAATTTTGAGGTCAGTTTTAATTTCTTTATCACTAATTATATTTTCTTGATTTTACAAAAATACAAATGGAAACTACTATACTTAAGATTACTACCAATATTGATGCTTTTTCAATAGAAGTTTGTGGTAGTTTGTTACCCATATTTTTTGTATTAGCTTTTGTATTAGTATCATTTCTAGAAATATTATTATTGCTGTTATTGTCTAAACCTGAGTTATTGCCTTCAGAAATTTTTTCCTTTGTTTTGTTATATTCAATGATATATTTTGAAAAGTGTGTCGTTTCAAATGATACAGTTTCTTTAGTTTGAGAAAATTTACATGAAGTTAATTCTCCGGATTCAGAAATGTGATAAACAGCTTTAACATCATTAAATTTTTTATTTAAAATTACTTTAAACTTACCATTCATATCAACTGTTTTATCATTCAAATTTTTAAACTGTATGTCAAAGGCATTTGAAAAATTACTTTGTAGATTTTTTATATTGTCTGAATTTATTTTTTCAACACTCAGCTTCAGATTTGTAAATTTTGTTTCTCCTAACGAAACTACAGTTATGTCATATTCTTCGTTTCGGATTACTTTTTCTTTATAATCTTTACAAGCATCTTTTATTGCTTCAAACATGCCTTCTCTATGATATTTTGCTTTTTCAACTTTTAGGATATTACCAATTGAATCAACATTTCCGGACAAAATTTCTCTATAGTCTAATCCTTCGTAATCTGATAAAGTATCCAATGCTAACTTGTGATATCCTTCGTTATCCTCATCAACATTTTCCACTTCCGTACCATATTGATTTAAGGTTCCTTTTCCTATATTGTAGCTCATATCCAAAACATATAAAATTTTACCGTTCTTGTCAAAATAAACATTAACACCTATATGATATGATGGTATAGGTAATGGACTATTTAATTTATGATGACCTTGTAACATAACAGTTTTTGATATTTCGCCTTCTCCATTTACCAAGTCTGTAAGAAATTTTAATTCTTTCTTAAGTCTTTTTAATTTTCTAGTATCAAATGCACTGTTATTATATGATTTTTCAGCATAATTAATTTTGTCTTCTAACAATTTTTTTGATTTTTCATTACCATTTGAAAGACTTTTTTTAGCTTTTTTTAATAAAATATCAATATCTGATCTATCAATTAAAAAATTAGTTTCAAAAATATATTTAAGCATTTCTCCTTCTCTTAAATTAGTTTTTTCTAAGAGAAGTTCTCCTTCTTTTTTTACATCCAAAAATAATTTTTTTGTTTTTTCTTGAAATTCATCTAATTTTAAAGAATCAATTCTTTCAATAGTTTTTTTTAGTTCAGTTCTATCTTTGGCCAATGTATTTTTATTTACAATAAAATTATTTCCATCAGGAATTTTATTAATATTTCCACCGGTAATTTCAACTAAAACTTTTTTATATTCTAAATTTCCTGGATTTTCATCAAATGAATTAAAAGCTATTTTTTTTAGTGAATTTGGGAAAATAACTTCTTTTATTGAATTTTTCCTAAATGCTTCTTCTCTTATTTCTTCAATGCCATAAGGTAAATTAACTGAAGTGATTAAATTACCTGCAAATGCTTGAACTCCTATGATTTTTAAATTTTGAGTTTGAGTTAAATCAACTTTATCTATAGCATTTCCTAGAAATGCCATTTCTCCAATTTCTGAAAGTTTTTCTGAATTCATCAAAAGCATATTTATTTTATTGTTTCTAAATGCTGAAATTCCAATTTTCTCAACATTTTTAGGAATAAATACAAATTCTAAATTGTTTATATGAAAAGCTGCATCATCAATAAGTTTTAAGCCATCATTTAAATTTAGTGTACTTATCTTATTATTCATAAATGCACCTTTTCCGATTTCAGTTAAATTTTCACAGTCTTGAACATCTAATTCTGTTATATAATTTGACTGAAAGGCAAAATTTCCGATTTTTTCTATGCTATTAGGTAAGGTTACACTTTCCAAGTCATATTTTTTAAGACTTTCATTTTTAAAATTAATGTTTCTAAAAGCATCATCTGCAATTTTTGTTAATTTTATGCCATTATATTCACTTGGAATTTTTAAATTTTTATTCTTTTTAACTTTTAAAAGACCTCTATTAGAAAATCCTTCAATTACATTTTTATTAATTTTAAAATCGGTAGTTTCCCAAACTTTATAATTTATTTCAGGTTTTTTAACTTTTAAATCATCAGATGGATCTACATAAAAAGAAGCTCCGAATAATTTATTTGGATTATTTTTATGTTCAGTCCAAAGTGTAACTATATAGTTATATTCTTCATTTCCATAATTGCCGTTAAATGCATCTGATGCTATTTTTTTTATACTGTTTGGAATATTAATGCTTTCTAGTCTATTATCTTCAAAAACTTTTTCTCCAATTTCAGCAATTTTTTCGCCTTTAAATTCAATATTTGAAATTTTATTGTTTTTAAAAGTTCTTTCTCCCAAACTTTCCAATTTTTCTGGTAGAATAAGAGTTCCAGTAATTTGGCTTTCCATAAATGCGGAGTCGCCTAAAGTTTTTAATTCACTTGGCAATTCCAAACTTTTGTCTAATGCTATATGTGCAAAGGCATAATCACTTATTCTTGTTATAGTAGATGCAAGTTTAAGTTCATTTAAACTCTCATTAAAATCAAAGGCATCTTGTCCGATGTATTTATATCCATCAGGAATAGTAACAGATTTAATAAGTGTATTGTTAAATGATTCTCCTATATTACGAATTTCATTTCCATCAACATCTTTATTATTTTTTTCGCCATTCTTACCTTCACGACCGATATAATCTTCAATTTCTTTCTTTTTATCTGGGTGAAAAGCAAAACTTGCTACCTTTGTTATTTTTATACCGTTTTTCTCTGTAGGTAAAATTACTTTTCCATTCTTCTTAAGTTTTTCAACACCTTTATTAGAAAAACCGTAAATAGTGTCATTTTCTATTATAAAATCGTCAATTGTCCAGTCATCATTTATACTATTATCATTTGCAGTAACAGTATGACTGTTTATTGACAAAAAATTTGGTATTAATAGAGAAAAGACAAATAAAAATACCATAAATATTTTTAAAATTCTTTTTGTTTTCATAAAACCTCCATATATTTTTACATTACGATAATGAATATCACAAAGAGAATATTATAATATTTTTGTAAAAAAGTCAATATATAGATGAGGTTAAAATTATTTAATTTATTAATATACAATGTTTTTATAGTAATTTAAATTTATTTTTTTTAAAGTCTATGATTCCTTCTTTTTTTAATTTTCCAAGTTCTCTTGAAAGATTACTTCTGTCTAGTGCAAGGTAGTCTGCCATTTCATTTCTATTTAGATTTATTTCAAAGTTGTTATCTATTGATAGTAACTTTTTTTGAGTTGCAAGATATTCTAAAATTTTTTCTCTAGTAGTTCTCTTTGATAGTATTTGTAATTTTTTATTTAAAATTAAATTTTTTGTAGAGATTATATTTAAAAGATTATTTAAAATTTTTTGATAATATAGAGATTTTGATAGACTTTTATATTCAATCCATACAATAGATGAATCTGTTAGAGAAATTACTTCATGGGGGATTTGAATTTCTAATGAAACCAAAGCCTCGGCAAAGGAATCTTCTTTTTCAAAAACATTTAAAATATTTCTATTTCCAAAGTAGTCGAAATTTGATAAAGCTATTTTTCCATTTGTAATTATTCCAAAATATTCTATTTTTGTATTTTCAGCGAGTATAATATCATTTTTTTTATAATTTTTTTCGTAAAAAGATACTACTGAAAATATTTCTATTATTTCGTCTATTGAAAAGTCCTTAAATATCGGACATTCTTTTATTATTTCAAAGTTATTCAAGTTGACCTCCTAAAATTTATTAACTATATTTTAGAACTTTTTTTTACATTTTTCAAGATATTTTGTTTATAATTTATGAAAAATTTTTATTGTGGTGAGAAGAAAGTGATAAAGTTTAAAGAAATTTGTTATACATTCTAAAAAACTTTGTAAAAAATATTGCAATAAATTTGAATAGGTGTTATAATACTTAAAACGAGATTACGTTTTTTAATTTTACATATTAATACAAATAGTTGAAAACAAAAATGGTAGGAGGTTTATTATGTTGGATGAAAAAATTTCTGTTGCAGTTATAAAACGTTTACCTAAGTATTATAGATATCTAGAACTTATTGGGGATAAGGGAATTATTAGAGTATCTTCTCAAGAACTAAGTAAAATTACTGGCTTGACTGCATCACAAATTAGACAAGATTTGAATCACTTTGGCGCATTTGGTCAACAAGGGTATGGATACAATGTAGAAGAGTTAAAAATTGAATTAGAAAAAATTATGGGGGTTGATAAACCTTATAATGTAGCTATTGTTGGTTTTGGTAATATTGGTAGTGCATTGTTAAACTATAGCGGTTTTAAAAAGAAAGGTTTTAAGGTTGTAGGAATTTTTGACAATTCACCAGAGATTATTGGAAGCAAACAAAATGATGTCGTTGTAAAAGATATCTCAGAATTAGAAGAAGTTGTTACTAGAGAAAAAGTTGATATTGCAATTTTAGCAATTCCTGCAATACCTGCACAAGAAATTACTGATAAATTAGTTGCTTGTGGGATAAAAGGAATTTGGAATTTTGCTCCAATTGATTTAAAATTACCAAGAAATGTTGTTCTTGAAAATGTTCATTTAGACGGAAGTCTTTTGACTCTTACATATTATATGAATAGCTTAAAAGATTATCCTGGTGTAAGATAAATCTATAGTATATCAAGGTGTATTTAAAAAACCTTGATTTTTTTTTGTTTTATGCTATAATTGGAATAAGTTTTATTAAAGGGTATAACTTTTTGCAGATAAATTGAGTTAAAAGTTATTACAATTTTTCAATATTGCTAAACTGTCTTATGAAAGGCTTAAGATATATGAATTATATTAATGGAATTTTAGAAAAATATGGCCTGAATATAGATGAACTTTTAATTTTAATAGTTTCATTTACTGTATTTTTACCATTTTATTTTTTAGTTTTTTCATTTAATGCTCTATTTTTTTATTTATTGGTTAGTGGAAAAATTATTCCTGTTTTAAAAGAAACTCCTTATGTTAAAAATATTTTGGTATTTACAGGGCTTATATTTTGTGTATCAATTATTAAACAAAATTTATATGGTATAGGAGTATCAATAATTATATTTGAATTTTCTATATTTTTTATGTATTATAGATCCGTTATTAATAGAAAGCTATTTTCAAGAATTATAAATTTATATATGATTGTTTCGATATTTTGTTTTATTTTAACGATTCTTTCAGTTTTATATAAAAAATTCAGTATGAATTTAAAAATGTATGAGTTTATTGAATATATGGCTCTACATAGACCGATTTCATCATTTTTCAATACGAATTATTATGCAACAATCTGTGAGTTTATAATTATAATTGCGATGTATTACTTTTTATCTAATAAAAATAAAAATAATAGATTGTATTTTTTGTGTGTAAGTACACTTGCATTTATCGTTTTATTTTTAACTGAAAACAGAACAGCCTTGCCGACAATACTAATTGCAACACTGGTGCTTTCCTTAACAAAAAACAATAAGAAGGTATTTGCATTTTTGGGAGTATTTACTATTGTTATAGTTGTTCTTATGATATTTTCAAATAGAATTTTTCCTAGATATGAATTTATAGGGAATTCTTTAGGAACTAGAAAAATTATTTGGGAAAATTCAATAAAATTATTTAAAGATACTTTTTTATTTGGAAGTGGACCTATGGCTTATCAAAACACAAGTTGGGTTACACATCCAGCAAATCATGCCCATAATATTTTGCTTGACTTACTAATTAATTTTGGTATTATAGGAAATTTTATAATTCTTCCTCTTTTTATAGGAATATTTAAGAAAGTTTACAGCATAAGAAAAAGAAACTTGTTTAGACTAATTGTTTCTTTAACTGTTGTTGTAATTTTACATGGAATGTTGGATGTTACAATACTTTGGCATCAAACTGCTTATATTTATTTTAGTGTTTTACTAGCAGTTGGAAAGGTTAGTACTTTTGAATCCAAGTTCTTTTTCTAAAAGGGTGTTTTATGGTTATTTTAAGTATTAACGGCTTAACGAAGTCGTTTTTGAATGAAAATATATTAGAAAATTTGACTTTTTCAATTTCTGATAGAGATAAAGTTGGAATTGTAGGAGATAATGGTAGTGGAAAAACTACACTATTTAATCTTTTGACTAAAGAATTATCCGTTGATAGTGGAGAAATAAATTTTGCAAAAAATGTAAATTTTTCTATATTAAGACAAAATATTTCTTATAAGAGTGATAATAATGTTTATGAGGAATGTTTAGAAGTTTTTAAAGATATTATACAACTTGAAAAAGAAATTAGAGAATTAGAAGTTGAAATGGGAAATCAAAATTTAAGTGAAGAAGAAATTCATAAACTTTTTGATATATATGAGAATAAAAGACATTATTTTGAAGAGAATAATGGATATTCGTATAATTCAAAAGTTAGAGGAGTTTTGTTTGGACTTGGCTTTTTAGAGGAGGACTTTTCTAAATCAGTTAATAATTTGAGTGGTGGACAAAAAAGTAGATTACATTTGGCAAAAATTTTGCTTAAACCGTCAAATTTAATTTTATTGGATGAACCAACAAACCACTTAGATATAGAATCAATCCAGTTTTTGGAGTCTTATCTTAGAGAATATAAAGGAAGTTGTCTTATAATTTCTCATGATAGATATTTTTTAAATGCTGTTTGTAATAGGATTTTTTCAATAGAAAATAAGAAATTAAAAAGTTTTAATTGTGGTTATGATGAATATATTTCAAGACGTGAAAAAGACTTTGAAATTAATAGACATCTTTATGAAAAACAACAAAAAGAGATTTCTAGGCAGAAAGAAATTATTCAAAGATTTGAAAACTATGGAAATAATAGATTTATAAAGCAGGCTAGTTCAAGACGTAAGCTTCTTGATAAAATTGATTTGATTGAAAACCCTGAAATTTATAAAAATTCTATGAAATTAAAACTTGTTCCAGAAGTTGAATCTGGGAAAGATGTTTTGACAATTTCAGACTTATCAATGGGTTTTAATGACAAAATTTTATTTGATAATATAAATTTAAATATTTATAAGGGAGATAAGATTGGTCTTGTTGGAAAGAATGGAGTTGGTAAGACAACTTTATTTAAAATAATTTGTAATAATCTAGAGGCTATAAAAGGAAGTTGTGATTTAGGTGCTAGAGTATCGGTAGGTTATTATGATCAGGAACAAAAAACTCTGAGTAATCAAAATTCTGTTATGGATGAATTTTGGGATGCATATCCAAAGATGAATAATTTTGAAGTTAGAAGTCATCTTGCAAAGTTTAATTTTTATGATGAAGATTTATTTAAGTCTGTTGGAGAATTAAGTGGTGGAGAAAGAGCAAGACTTGAGCTTTTAAAACTTATGTTATCCAAATCCAATTTTTTACTTTTAGACGAACCGACTAATCATTTAGATATTGAAAGTAAAGAGGTTTTGGAAAAGGCAATTGTAGATTATTCTGGAACTGTTCTTACCATTTCTCATGATAGGTATTTTTTAAATAAGGTGGTAAATAAAATTTGGTATTTGGAAGATGGTAAAATAACTGAGTTCTATGGAAATTATGATTATTTTTTAGAAAAGTTAAACGAAAAAGATGAAGTGGAAGAAAAGATAATTTCAAAAACTGAAATTGAGAAAGAGAAAAAGAAAAAAAGAGAAGTAGAAAGACAAGAAAGAGCAAAAAAACAAAAATTAAAGGAAATTGAAAATAAAATTTTTGAAATTGAAGAGAAAATTGAAATTTGTAACAAAGATATTCAAAATCCGGAAATTTTTAATGATAAAGATAAATTTTTAGAGATTAGTCAAGATTTATCTGAGTTGATAAAAGAAAAAGAAAATTTATATTTAGAATGGGAAAATTACTTGTAGGAGAATAGTATGAATAATGTTAATCCGTTAGAAAATGTTCAAAAGATTTTAAAGAAATCTTGTGAATTATTAAATTTAGATGATAGTTTATATGACCTTTTAAAAGAGCCTGAAAGAACTATAGAAATAAATATCCCTGTTAAGATGGATAATGGAAAAGTTAGAATTTTTAAAGGTTATCGTTCACAACATTGTGATGTTATGGGATCATATAAAGGTGGGATTAGATTTCATCCTAGTGTAAATGTTGATGAAGTTAAAGCTTTATCTATTTGGATGAGTTTAAAATGTTCTGCAACTCATCTTCCTTTTGGTGGAGGAAAAGGTGGGATAATTGTGGATGTAAATGAATTATCCGAAAATGAACTTGAAAGACTTTCAAGAGGATATGTAAAAGAATTGTATAAATATATTGGAGATAGATTTGATATTCCAGCTCCGGATGTAAATACTAATGAAAGAGTTATGGCTTGGATGTTAGATGAGTATATAAAATTAACCGGAAACAATACTCTTGCAACTTTTACAGGGAAAGCATTAGGTTTTGGTGGTTCTTATGGGAGAAAAGAAGCAACAGGAGTAGGAGTTGCTGTAATGACAAGAGAAGCTCTTAAAAAAATGGGGATAAATATAAGAGAATCACAAATTGCTATTCAAGGCTTTGGAAATGTAGGGTCTAATACAGCAAAACATTTAGAAAGAATGGGTGGAAATATTTTATCAATTTCAGAATATGATAAAGAAAAAGGCGTTTATACAATCTATAATAAAAATGGTTTTAATGTTTCAGAATTAATTGATCATTTTTCAAAAAATCATACATTATATGATTTTGAAGGTGCTAAACATATTTCTATTGATCAGTTCTATTCTTTAGATGTAGATGTAATTATTCCATGTGCTTTGGAAAATTCTATTACTGAAGAAGAGGCTCAAAAAATAAGAGCTAAATTAATTGTTGAAGGAGCGAACGGTCCAGTAAATTATCTAGCAGATAGAATTTTAATACAAAAAAATGTTGTAGTTATTCCAGATATTTTGGCAAATTCAGGTGGAGTTATTGCTTCATATTTCGAGTGGGTTCAAAATATATCCGGTATTGATATGACTGAAGATGATGTTTTGAATAAAGTAGAATATAAAATGTTGCTTGCATATAATGAAATAATAAAAATACAAAATCAATATGGTGTAACAATGAGACTTGCTTCTTATATTTATTCTGTTTTAAGACTTAACAAAATACTAAAGTTGAGATCAAGAATTTAATTTTTAAAATAATTTTGCTTTGGTACTTGACATTAATTAAAAAATATTCTATTATATTAGTGTGAGTCGGACAAAGATATAATTAAATAAATAAAAAATTTAGTAAATTGGTTTTTTTTTTCTCTATTTAGAGGTAAAAAGAAGACCAATTTTTTTATAGGAGGAAATTATGAGCAGAATTGAAGATTTTGGAAAATTTACTTTTAACAAAAGTGCAATGAAAAGAAAACTGCCATATCCGATATATTTAAAGTGGAAAAATGCAATTAGAAAGGAAGAATTGTTGGATAAAGACAGTGCTGATATAATTGCACATGCAATGAAAGAGTGGGCGATTGAAAAGGGCGCGACACATTATTGTCACTGGTTTCAACCATTGAATGGTAATACAGCAAAAAAACATGAGAGTTTCATAAGTAAATCAAATGAAAATTTGCCTATAGTTAGATTTTCAGGAGAAGAACTTTTAAAGAGTGAACCCGATGCTTCGTCTTTTCCAAATGGTGGAATGAGATCTACATTTGAAGCTAGAGGTTATACATATTGGGATTGTACTGCTAATGCTTTTATAATGGACAATATTTTATATATTCCTTCAATTTTTGTTTCCTTTGATGGAATAAGTTTGGATAAAAAAGCTCCTCTTTTAAAAAGTATGGACTTTTTATCAAAACAAGCTACAGATTTATATAATTTATTTTCAGATGAAAAGATTTTTAGAGTTAGAATTAAAGTTGGTTTAGAGCAAGAGTTTTTCTTAATTGATAGGAAATTTTATGAACAAAGAGTTGACCTTATAAATACAGGAAGAACATTAATTGGAGAAATGCCACCTAAGGATCAAGAGCTATTACAACATTATTTTGGTTCGATTCCTAAAAGGGTTATGAATTATTATAATAGTATTAATAAAAAATTAGAGGAATTGGGAATAAATTCAAAGACTGAACATAATGAGGTGGCTCCGGGACAGTTTGAAGTTGCAATTTTATATGATACGGTAAATGTTTCAGTAGATAACAATCAAATTGTCATGGAAGTTTTAAGAAATACGGCTTATGAGCATGATTTAGTTTGTTTATTACATGAAAAGCCTTTTAAAAATGTTAATGGAAGTGGTAAACATAATAATTGGTCTTTAGTTACAAATTATGGTAAAAATTTACTAAATTTACCAAAAGATGATAATGAAATAGATAGGTTAATTTTTGCAATTTTTATGGTTGCTACAGTTTCTGCCGTAAATAAATATTCTTCACTACTTAGGGTGTCATCTTCTAGTGTTAGAAATGATTTAAGGCTTGGTGGAGATGAAGCTCCGCCGTCAATAGTATCTGTATATTTAGGAAATGAAATTGAAAATGTCTTATACGATATTTTAGAAATGGAAGTTAAAAATTCTATTAAATTAAATGATTTTAATATCAGTAATTTGGAATTTGCACCTAGAGATACTGATGATAGAAATAGAACATCGCCATTTGCTTATACAGGTGGAAAATTTGAATTTAGAATGTTAGGATCAATGCAAAGTGCGGCAGATTGTAATATAATTTTAAATACAATTGTAGGATCAGAGCTTAAAAATATTTTGGAAAAAGTTGAGAATATTAAAGATAAGACTGGGAGAATTTCTGCTTGTAAAAATATTTTAAAAGAAATTTTTATTGAAAGTGAAAGAATTTTATTTTCTGGAGATAATTATTCAAAAGAATGGATTGAAGAGGCAGAAAAAAGAGGGTTAAAAAATAATAGAACGTATTTAGATGCTTTGTTATATGCTAAGGAAAGTAAAGAATATGAAGTTCTTTTGAAAAATGATATTTTAAATGATTTAGAATTGGGTGCTGTTTATGATGTTTGTATTCAAGATATTAAAAATACTTATATGTTAGAGATGAAAACATTGGTTAATATGATTAATAAAGATGTTATTCCATCTTGTATAAAAGAACTTAACTTTGAAATGATTTTAAATGAGAAAATAAAAAATGCAAAGCTTAATGAAAGAGTAAACAAACTAAATAATTTACTTGAAGGATTATTTGTTAAACTTGAAAAATTTAAAGAGTTTGAAAAAACAGTTATAAGTAAAAAAGGAATTGATGGAGTAATTAGTTTACATAAATTCGTTCCAAAAAATTTGGAAGAAATTAGGAAAATCAGTGATGAAATTGAATCAAATGTTTCAAGAGAAAATTGGGATATACCAACTTATGAAGAAATGTTTAGAGTATTAAATTAGGAGGATATGATGAGTAAATTTATTTTCATTACAGGAGGAGTTGTTTCTGGAATAGGTAAAGGAATATGTGGAGCAAGTTTGGGAAGACTTTTAAAGGATAGAGGATTTAGTGTTTTTATGCAAAAATTTGATCCTTATATTAATGTTGACCCGGGTACTATGAGTCCTTATCAACATGGAGAAGTTTTTGTAACAAAAGATGGTGCAGAAACTGATTTGGATTTAGGACATTACGAAAGGTTTATTGATGAAGAACTTACTCAAAGAAGTAATGTTACTACAGGACGAATTTATAGTGAAGTAATTCAAAAAGAACGTAGAGGAGATTATAACGGTTCAACAGTTCAAGTTATTCCTCATATCACTGATAGAATTAAGGGATATGTTTATAAGGCTGCTGAAGAGAGTAAAGCTGATATAATAATAACTGAAATAGGAGGAACTGTAGGAGACATTGAATCACTTCCTTTTATAGAAGCTATTAGACAAATTCATGCTGAAAACAAAAAAGAAGATGTTTTATTTATTCATATTACACTAGTTCCAACAATACCGGGGTCAGACGAATTAAAAACTAAGCCAACTCAACATTCTTTTAAAGAGCTTATGAGTCAAGGAATAAAGACAAATATAATTGTCGTTAGAAGTCCTGAGAAAATTTCTGATGAGATAAAAAATAAAATCAGTCTTTTCTGTGATGTTCCAAAGAGTGCAATTGTTCAATCTGAAAATGTTGATTTTATTTATGAAGTTCCTGTTAGATTACATGAACAAGGTTTAGATGATTATGTTTTACATAAACTTTGTCTGGAAGGAAAACCAATAATAAAGAATAATTGGAAAGAAATGGTTGATTCTTATCGAACAGTAAAAACAGAATTAGAAATTGGACTTGTTGGTAAGTATGTTCAGCTTCATGATGCTTACCTTTCTGTTTCCCAGGCCTTAATAGATGCAGGATATAAAAATGTTCATAAGATTAATATTCGTTGGATAAATTCTGAAGAAGTTACTGCAGAAAATTCTAAAGAAGTATTTAAAGGACTTGATGGAATTATAGTTCCAGGCGGTTTTGGAGGTAGAGGAATTGAAGGAATGATTGCTACAAGCAAATATGCAAGAGAAAATAACATTCCTTATTTTGGTATATGTCTTGGAATGCAAATTGCAATTATAGATATTGCTAGAAATGTTGCAAATCTTGAAGGAGCAGATTCAACTGAAAAAGATGATACTACAAAATATCCTGTTATAGATTTGATGGAAAATCAATTTGATGTTGAAAATATAGGGGGAACTTTAAGACTTGGAAATTATGATTGTGAACTTTTAAAGAATACTAAAGCTAGAGAACTTTATAATTCTGAAATTATTCAAGAAAGACATAGACATAGATATGAATTTAATAATAAATTTAGAAAAGAGCTTGAAAAAGCAGGCGTTATTTTTTCAGGCATAAATCCTGAACTTGACTTGGTTGAAATTATCGAATACACTGGTAGCGATTATTTTGTAGCTTGTCAATTCCATCCGGAATTTAAATCAAGACCAAATAAAGTTCATCCGTTATTTGATGGATTTATAAAGGCATCTATAAAAAATAAAAATAAATAGTTAATATTAAATAAGAAACAGATTTATATTTGTTTCTTATTTTTTATGGAAATAAATTTTATAAAATGATATAATTTAGTTGGAAAATTATTAAATACAATTTTTAGGAGGTAAAAATGGGATTATTCGATATAGTTAAAAAAGCTCTAACGGGAGCAAGTGATGAAGATAATAGAAAGAACAAGGCTAGAATGCGTGAAATTTTTAATTCTTGTGTTCCAAATGGTGATGAATATAAATTAATATATTGTCATATGCAAAATTATACTAATGCAGTTATTGTAGAAGTTACCAAACATAGCAATTTTATTGTAGGTTACAAGGAAGGCGAAGTTGTTATAATAAATGTAAATGCCACTTTGACAGAATATTCAGAACCAGAATTTTTTAATAAAGAAAATGGTTCAACTATAAAAACAGCTATTGGATATTGTATTGCTGATAAAGAAAATGTTCATTATCAATTTGAACCTATAACATATGAGCCGGGAATTGGAAAAGGTGCGAAGTATTCAGTTGCAATTACACAAAGTGGAGCAGAAGTATCAGAATTTCGTAAATTTTTCAAACGCGGATTGTAATTTAATATTTATTTTATAAACTTTTACGATTAAGATTTAATCTTAGTCGTTTTTTGATTGCAATGGACTAGGAATTGAAAATTGATATTCAAAATAATTGTAATAAAATACAAAAAATGTTAAAATTAGATTGAAATAAGTAATTGAAAAAATTTATTAGTGATTTGGAGAAATATATGTTATTAGTTATAGATGTTGGAAATACAAATATTGTTTTGGGAGTTTATGAAGGGTATTCACTAATTTGTGATTTTAGACTCAACACGATAAAAAATAAAACAAGTGATGAGTATGCGATGTCCATTACAGAGATATTACATGCTAATGATATTAAAAAAGCTGAAATTGATGATGTTGTTGTAGCATCTGTTGTTCCTGATGTTATGCATTCAATTGAAAATGCTATAAAAAAATATTTTAATTTAAAGCCTATAATTATTGATGATAATTGTGATTTAGGAATTAAAATAAATCATGATAATCCTAAAACTATAGGGGCAGATAGAATTGTAAATTCTGTTGCAGGAATAAAAAAATATGGAGTTCCTTTGATAATTATAGATATTGGGACAGCAATTACTTTTGATGTAGTTGATGAAAATTCGGTCTATCAAGGTGGAGCTATCATTCCAGGTATTGGAATTTCATCTGAAGCACTATTTTTAAAAACTGCAAAACTACCAAGAGTTGAACTTTATAAACCTGACAGGATTGTTGCTAAAAATACAATGGATAATATCAGAGTTGGTATGGTAATTGGTTATATTGGACTTATTGAAAAATTAATTGATGAAGTCGTAAAAGAGATGAATTTTGATGTTTCTAAGTTAAAAGTTGTTGCAACAGGTGGATATTCCAGTTTGATTTCTAAAGGTATAGATAAAATAGATATTATAGATAAAAAACTTACCCTCGATGGAATGCTTGAAATCTATAAGATGAAAAAGGGGTTATAATATGCTGGGCGGAGATATTTATTTAGCTCCACTTGCAGGAGTTAGTGATGTTGCATTTAGAATTTTAGCAAGTGAAATGGGAGCAAGTCTAACTTTTACAGAGATGGTTTCAATAAAGGGTTTATACTATGATAATGACAAAACTTCAATTATAACTTATATTGATAAAAGAGAAGGCCCTGTTGGATTACAAGTTTTTGGAAGTGATGAGAATATCATGGAAGAAATAATACAAACTAGATTCAATAAAAGAGATGATATTTATCAACTTGATTTGAATTTAGGATGCCCTGCTCCAAAAATTGTTAAAAATCACGAGGGAAGTTACTTGATGAAAGACCCTAAAAAGGTGAAGAGTATTGTTTCAGCTATGGTAAAAAATTCTAAAGTTCCTGTAAGTGTTAAAATCAGACTGGGTTTTGATGACAACAATAAAAATTTTTTAGAAGTTGCAGATGCTATTGTTGAAGCAGGAGCATATATGATTACATTACATGCTAGAACTAGAGAAATGTTTTATTCTGGGAAAGCTGATTGGAATTCTATAAAAATTTTGAAAAATCATGTTCCTATAAAAGTTGTGGGTAATGGAGATGTTTGTAGTGTGGAGGATTATGTTAGAATGAAAGAAGAAACAGGAGCTGACGCAGTTGCAATTGGAAGACATTCTCTTGGAAATCCATTTATTTTTAAACAAATTAAGGATTATAATTTAACTAAAAAATATTATTCTCCAACTTTGGAAGAGGTTATAGACACTATAAAAAGACATTATAAATTGGAGTTGGAATTTAAACCTGAAAGAATAGCTATAAGAGAGATGAGAAAAAATATTTTATGGTATTTGAAAGGTTTTAAAGATTCAAACAAAGTGAAAAATACTATAAATACTTTAACTGATATTGACGAAATTTTTTATGTATTAAATGAATATAAAAATAATTTTAATTAAATAGGAATATTTATTTTCACTGTGATTATTCTAGTGAGTCTTGGAGGATGTTATGAAAAAATTATTTAGAGTCTTATCATTTTTACTTATTTTTGTATTATTTTTAACTTCTTGTAAATCTGCAGTAAATGGAACTTATGAAGGAAAAGCTAGAGGCCATAATGGAGATGTTGTTATTGATGTAAGTTTTGAAAATAATAAAATAAAAAAAGTATCACTAAAAGAAAGTGTTGAAACGGAAGATGTAGGAAAACTTGCTATTGAAAAATTAATTGAAAAAGTTAATTCAGGAGATTTCAATTTAGATGAAGTAACAGGAGCGACTTATTCTTCAAAAGCTTTTATAAAGGCTCTTGCAGATGCAATAAAAAAATCCGGTCTTGACTA
Source organism: Parvimonas sp. M20 (assembly GCF_035282425.1). Taxonomy (NCBI): domain Bacteria; kingdom Bacillati; phylum Bacillota; class Tissierellia; order Tissierellales; family Peptoniphilaceae; genus Parvimonas; species Parvimonas sp. M20. Next base: position 113,661 of record NZ_JAYKBQ010000001.1, read on the forward strand.
TAAAAAAATTCTTAAAAACAATCCTACTATGAATGAAAAATTTGAAACGAAGGAAATGAATGTTGATGTAGTTGTTGTCGGTTCAGGTGGAGCGGGATTAATTGCAGCAATAAAAGCTAAACAAGCAGGAGCTAATGTTGTAATTTTAGAAAAATTGCCGTTAATAGGTGGGAATACTTTAATTTCCGGTGCTGAGTATTCAGCTCCAATGAATTGGTTGCAGGAAAAAGAAAATATAAAGGATAGTATTGATTTATTTAAAAAAGATGTCGAAAAAGCAGGAGGAGATAAGGAACTTATAGATGTTTTAGCCAATAATGCACTTGATGGTGCAAAATGGTTAAGAGATGATGTTAATGTTGAGTGGACTGATGAACTTATGTTTTTTGGAGGTCATTCAGTAAAGAGGTCTTTAATTCCTAAAGGACAATCCGGAAAAGAATTGATTAATAAATTACATGCAAAAGCTGAGGAGTTGGGAATAGAAATTTTAACAGAAACTAATGCTTTTGAGCTTATCACAAAGGATAATGCTGTTACAGGAGTTAAAGCTAAAATAAAGACTGGAGAATTGATTGTAAATGCAAAATCAGTAGTTTTAACAACAGGTGGTTTTGGAGCAAACAAAAAAATGCTTAACGATAATGATAAAGAAGTTGATGATAAAATTCTTTCAACAAATTCTGCAGGATCAACAGGTGATGGTATAAAAATGGCACAAGCTATTGGAGCTGATGTCATAGATTTAAATAAAATTCAGTTATATCCAGTTTGTGATGTTGAAACAGGTAAACTTTTATATACCGGAGATACAAGACTCGTTGGTGGTGCAATACTAGTAAATAAAGAAGGAAAAAGATTTGTAGAAGAGTTAGGGACTAGAAGAGAAATTTCAATGGGAATTAAGTCTCAAACAGATAATGTTGCATATCAAATATGGGACGAAGAATCCATGAAAAAATCAAATATTTTGCCTACTCATGAAGTTGAATATAACAATTTAATAGAAGGTAAAAAACTTTGCAAGGTGAATTCAATTGATGAAATGGCAGATTTTTTTGGAATAGATAAAGAAAATTTAAAAGCGACAATAAATAAATTTAATGAAGATTCTGAAAATGGAAAAGATACATTATTTAATCTTAGAAGATTAGGTTTTAAAATAGATAAAGCACCTTTCTATTGCTTAAAAGCTGTTCCTGCAGTTCATCATACAATGGGTGGACTTAAGATAAATAAAGACGCAAATGTATTGGATAAAAACGGAAAAATAATAAAGGGATTATATGCTGCAGGAGAAACTACTGGTGGTATTCATGGTAATAATAGACTTGGTTCTGTATCAATTGCAGATATAACAGTTTTTGGAATTATAGCAGGAACTAATGCAGCAAAAAACAAATAATTTATACACAAAAAAGGAGCTTAGCTCCTTTTTTAACATTTGTTTTTTAATTCATTGTAGAAAATTGAAGGGTCAACAGGTAGATTATTTCTTTCTTTTATTGTAAATAGGAGCAATCTTTTTTTCGCTCTTGTCATTGCAACATAGAACAATCTTCTTTCTTCTTCCAATAATTTTTCATCAAAAGAATTTAATACACTCTTTTGTGGAAATTCTCCATCAATTAGGTCAATGATAAATACATTATCATATTCTAAACCTTTTGCAGAATGTATTGTTGAAATTGATATATTTGAATTTGAACTTGATGCATTTTTAAGCAATTTCTTTAAATTGTCCAATTTTTCTATAAATTCATCAAAAGTTTTTAAATCTTTGGATAAATATTTTATCAAGTCAAAAATAAGATTATAATTTAGATTAGAAAAATCGTTGAAATTATCCAAATAATCTCCGTATCCTATCTCATAGAGAATACAGTCAATTTTATCTTCCATTTTCATCCTTTTTAATCTTTTAAAATCATTTCTTAAAGATGTAAATTTGTTTAGATAAAAATCATTTAACTCATCCAAGTCCAGCAAACTTTCCAAAACACATTGATTATATGGTTTATATTCCAATTTAGCAATGAAGTCCTTTTTTATATAGGCATTAAGTTTAAAATAAATTTTTTTAAAAACTTCCAAGTCGGATGTATCTTCTGAAAATAAAAGAATATCTTTTACATCATTTAAAATTCTATTTGAGTAAAAATCGAATTTATTCTCTTTTATAAAAAATTCTATATTATTATTTTTTAATATGTCCGCAACATATAGCGAAGATATATTATTTCGATATAAAACTCCAATAGTTTCATTAGGGTTTATTTCAAAAATTCTTTTCACCAATTCTCTGGCTTGAATAATGGAGTTTTTAACTTTAAAAAGCATTATCTGTGAATTTTCTTCAGTTGTGTGTTTAGAAGATTTTTCATATCTGATTTTATTTCCTTGAATTATTTTATTGCTTATTTTTATTATATTTTTAGTAGAACGAAAATTTTTATCCATAAAAAATATTTTAGAATTTGGATAAATATTTTTAAAATTTAATAAATTTTCAGGACTTGCACCTCTAAAACTATAGATTGATTGGTCATCATCTGCTACTATGAATACATTATTTTCTGGAAATACAATCTTTCTTATTATTTCAAATTGTAAAGTTGAAGTATCTTGTCCTTCATCAATTTGGAAAAATTTATATCTATTTTTTAAGGCTTTTAAAAGTTTTTTATCCGTTGAAATATATTCATTAGCCAAAATTAGCAAATCATTAAAATCCATAAAATTATTTTGAATTTTTATTTCATCATACAAATTATACAGTTTTAACATTAAAGAACGATTGGAAATAAAATGATTTTTTCTTATATATCCTTCAAAATCATACATTTTATTTTTTGTAAAATCGTAAATTGAAAAGAAATCATTGATTTCTTCATCAGATAGTTTTTTATAATTTTTTTGATAATAAATTCTTTTTAAAATTAAAATTCTATTGAATTCTTTATTTCCTTCAATCAAAGTTTTTTTGATATTTTTTAATTTCATATAATTTCTAACAATTTCATAACAAAAAGCGTGAATTGTTTTAAAAGTTATTTTTCCTCTAAATTCAGGGTTTTGAGCTAAAAATCGTCTTTCCATATCAATTCCTTGAGATTTACTGAAAGTTATTGAAATTATTTCACTTGGATCTATATTATGATTTTTAGTTAAATTTAAAATTCTATTTAATAATACAGTTGTTTTGCCAGAACCCGGAACTGCCAAAATCAGAGCAGGACCTTCAAAATGTTTAATGGCATCAAATTGTTGATTTGTAAAATTCATATAATCACCTTAGTATATTCTATCATAAAAATAATTCCTTTTAAAGCGTATTTATGGTAAAATATAGGTCGGAGGTTATTACATGGATAAACATTATATTCCTAACACTGAAGGTGTTATATTTGCAAATAAGAATAAATTTTCTTTTAGTATTGATTCGATTTTACTATCCTATTTTTCAAAAGTGAAAAAAGATAAGATATTGATTGATATTGGAGCAGGAACTGGAATAATAGGCTTTAGAATTAATTTTTTAAATAATTTAAAAACAGTATATCTCATAGAAATACAAAATGAAAATGCAGAACTTATTAATCATAGTATAGTTGAAAATAAGCTAAAAAATGTTATTCTTTTAAATAAAGATTTAAAATTGTGTTATAATGATTTTGATAATTCTTCAGTTGATTATATTGTTTCAAATCCTCCATATAAAAAAATGAACACAGGAATATTAAATGAAGATGAGAATTTTTTAATTTCAAGATATGAATATATGCTTAAACTCGAAGATATTTTAGATTTTTCGTATAAAAAACTTAAATCTGGTGGAAAAGTATTTTTGATTTACAGTATGGAACGTCTAGTAGATGTATTAAGCGAATCCAGAAAATATAGATTAGAAGCTAAAAGAATACAATTTATTTCTACAAATATTGAGAAAAAACCACATCTATTTATGGTTGAACTAGTTAAAAACGGTAATAGCAATTTATTTGTTGAAGATAATATTTATATTTATGATAAAAATGGAAAATATACCGATAAAATTAAGGAGATATATTATGGACAGAATTTCTAATATTTATTTTGTTCCAACACCTATAGGAAATATGAAAGACATTACACTTAGAGGATTGGAAGTTTTAGAAAAAAGTGATATAATTTACTGTGAAGACACAAGGAACAGTCTTAACTTATTAAAATATCATAACATAAATACTAAATTAATATCATACCATAAATTTAATGAGAGCGAGAGAGTTGAAGAAATAATCAGTAATATTGAAGGCGGAAAAATTGTTTCTGTAATTTCTGATGCTGGAATGCCGATAATTAATGATCCAGGTTTTGTGATTTTGCAGGAAATTATAAAAAGAGATATATCTTATGAAATCTTACCTGGAGCTTGTGCATTAATAAATGGAATTTGCGGTAGTGGATTTGATGCGACAAGTTTTGTTTATATGGGATTTGTTCCTAAAATGGACTCGGAACGTGAAAAATACTTTAAAAACTTTAAAAATATGAATGTTACAGGAATATTTTATGAAAGTCCACATAGACTTTTAAAAACATTAAAATTTTTATATTCCTTATTTGGAAATATAAATGTGTGCGTATGTAGAGAACTTACAAAACTTTTTGAAGAGTACAAAAGGGGAACTTTAGAAGAAATTATCTCTTATTATTCTGAAAAAGGGGTAAAAGGAGAGATAGTCCTTATAATAGAAAAAATATCTGAAGAAAAAGAAGCTATTGATATTGAAAAGGAAATATTAAGTTTAAAAAATAATGGATACAGTAATAAGGACGTTGTAAAAATGCTAAAAAATAATTTTAATATTTCAAAAAATGAAGCATATGAATTAGTATTGAATTTTGAAAATGAGGAGGAAAAATAAATGTCAGAACAATTATTAAAAGAAAAACAATATCATATTGATATGAAAGTGGGAGATGTAGGAAGATATGTAATTTTACCTGGAGATCCAAAAAGATGTAAACTAATTGCAAAATATTTTGAAGATGCAGTTTTAGTTGCTGATAATAGAGAATATGTAACATATACAGGATTTTTAGAAGGAGAAAAAGTTTCTGTAACAAGTACTGGAATTGGTGGAGCAAGTACATCAATAGCTGTTGAAGAATTGCATAAAATCGGTGCAGATACATTTATAAGAGTTGGGACTTGTGGTGGAATCGACTTAGAAGTTGAAGCTGGAGATTTGGTAGTAGCTACTGGAGCAATCAGAATGGAAGGAACTTCAAAAGAATATGCGCCAATAGAATTTCCTGCAGTTGCTGATTTTAATATCGTAAATGAGCTTTCAAATGCTTGTATTGAAACTAAACAAAAATATCATGTTGGAGTGGTTCAATGTAAAGATGCGTTCTATGGACAACATCAACCAGAAACTAAACCTGTAAGTTATGAATTATTAAATAAATGGGAAGCGTGGAAAAGACTTAACACTAAGGCAAGTGAAATGGAATCAGCAGCGCTTTTTGTAGTATCAAGTTATTTAAATACAAGAGCTGGTTCAATATTCTTAGTTGTAAACAATCAAGAAAGAGTAAAGCAAAATCTATCAAATAATGTAATAGAAGATACTGACAGAGCTATAAAAACAGCAATACATGCCCTTAGAAATTTAATAAAAAAAGATAGAGAAAACAGATAAAATTGATAGATTTTTTTAATGTAATAATTTGATTGTTTTATAAAAATAAAGTTTATAATAAATGGTCTAAATTGCTTGACAATTGATTTACTTTATGTTATCATCTTATGAGTAATATAATGTATAATTATGTTCAAATTTAGCTTTCAAGGAGGTGTTTCTATGAGAGATAAAGTTGTGTTGGCATGTACAGAATGTAAAAATAGGAATTACAATACTAAAAAGAACAAAAAAGTTACAACTAACAGGATTGAATTGAACAAGTATTGTAAGTTTTGTAAAAAACACACTCTTCACAGAGAAACAAAATAGTTAGAGATTGGAGGAGAGTAGTATGGTGGCAAAAACTACTGATCAAAAACAAAAGAAAACTAGCTTTATGCGTGGAGTTCGTCATGAATTTAAGAAAATAGTATGGCCTTCTAAAAAGAGTGTTTTTTATTATAGCCTTGCAGTAGTTACAATTTCTATAATTAGTTCAACTATGATTTGGGGATTGGATAATATTTTAAAAAGATTGTTAGGTTTAATTATCCATTAATTATTAAGGAGGGAAGGACTTTAGTCCGCTTATATGACAACAGAAGAATTAAAGGATATTAAAGAAAAAGAAGCCAAGTGGTATGTAGTACATACATACTCAGGACACGAAAACAAAGTAAAGGCTAATATCGAAAAGTTAGTTGTTAATCGTGGAAATGACATTGACATATTTGAAGTTGTTGTTCCAACGGTTAAAGAAGAAACAGAAACTGGAAAAATCAAAGAAAAGCAATTATTTCCTGGATATGTTTTAGTTAAAATGATAATAACAGATATTTCTTGGTATTTAGTTAGAAATACTAGAGGAGTAACTGGGTTTGTAGGTTCAGGTAACAAACCTGTACCGCTATCAGAAAAAGAAGTTGAAGCATTAGGTGTTTCATCAAAACCATATAATGATGTGGAAATTAACGAAGGAGATTCTATTACGATTATAGATGGAGCATTTAAAGATTTAACTGCTAAAGTAATAGAAGTATCTCATGAAAATGGTAAATTAAAAGCTTTCGTTTCTTTATTTGGAAGAGATACGCTTGCTGAATTAGATTTTAGTGACGTAATAAAAAATTAAATTTGAAAATAATTTGAAAAAGTATTCAAAACAGAGATATACGAGAGTGGGAGGGGTTTAGCACCCGAAAAACCACATTAGTTTTTAAGGAGGAACTATAAAATGGCTAAAAAAGTACAAGCATTAGTAAAATTACAAATTCCAGCAGGAAAGGCGACTCCTGCTCCACCAGTAGGTACTGCACTTGGACCTCATGGTGTAAATATAATGCAATTTACAAAAGAATTTAACGCAAAGACAGCTGACCAAGCCGGATTAATTATTCCGGTTGTATTGACTGTTTACCAAGATAGATCATTTACATTCATTACAAAGACTCCACCGGTACCAGTATTAATTAAGAAAAAATTAGGTATCGAATCAGGATCAAAAGTACCAAACAAGACTAAAGTAGGTAATTTAACTAAAGAACAAGTTAGAGAAATTGCAGAAATGAAAATGCCTGACTTGAATGCTGCCTCTATTGAAGCGGCTATAAGTATGGTTAAAGGTACTGCTAGAAGTATGGGAATAACTGTAGAAGAGTAATATTACGTGGGAGCAAAAAGCGAACACCACAAGGAGGATATAAATGAAAAAAGGTAAAAAATATTTAGAAAGTTTAAAATTAATAGATAAAACAAACTTATATGATTTAAAAGAAGCGTGTGAATTAGCTGTAAAAACTTCAACTGCAAAATTTGATGAAACAGTTGAATTACATGTTAAACTAGGTGTTGACTCAAGACATGCTGATCAACAAGTTAGAGGTACAGTAGTATTACCTCATGGAACTGGTAAAACTTTAAGAGTTTTAGTTTTATGTAAAGAAAATAAAGTTCAAGAAGCTAAAGATGCTGGAGCTGATTATGTTGGAGCAGACGATCTTGTTCAAAAAATTCAAACTGAAAACTGGTTTGATTTTGATGTTATAGTTGCAACTCCAGATATGATGGGTGTTGTAGGTAGAATCGGTAAAGTTTTAGGACCTAAAGGTTTAATGCCAAACCCTAAATCAGGAACAGTTACTTTTGACATTGCTAATGCTGTTAAAGAAATCAAAGCTGGTAAGGTTGAATATAGAGTTGATAAAGCAAACATCGTTCACTGTCCAGTAGGAAAAGTTTCTTTTGGAGCTGAAAAAATAGAAGAAAATTTAAGAACTATAATTACTGCTATTATAAAAGCTAAACCATCAGCTGCTAAAGGAAAATATTTAAAGTCAGTTTCTATTGCAACTACAATGGGACCTGGAATTAAATTAGCTTCTACTAAATTAGGAGAATAATTAATAATTTAGACACCGTAAAGGTGTCTTTTTTTATTGTAAAACAACATGGTTCCCGGGCACCCAGCTGATGTGAAGCATCGTGGAAGGGTGAGGTTCCTTTTAGATTATCTATATTTATAAAGATAATCTTTTTTTATTTATAATAAAAATCAATATTAAAAATATTGAAAAGCAATATTAAAAGTGTTATAATATTTTTAAACGACGAAGACGTCGTTTGTGTAAAAATACTTATTCAATTTATTTCTAATATTTTTCAGAAATATATTGAATATAGAATAAAATAGGAGGGTTTAATGGATATTTATAAGAAATTATTTAAGTATGTGCCTGATAAAAAGTATCTCGTTTATATTGGAATATTTATGAGTCTTATTTCGTCAGTGCTTTCAATTTTACCATATTGGTTTTTGTATAAATTTTTGAACGAATTTTTATTAAAGAAGGATTTTACTCAAGCAAAAAATTATGCAATTACTATTTTTGTAATTATGCTTGTTCAGTCCTTAATTTATTTTATTTCAGTAGGATTTACTCATTTATTTGCTTTTCGATTGGAAACAAATCTTAGAAAAGCAGGAATAAGTCATCTAATGAAGGCTTCATTTTCTTTTTTTGATGTTAATGAATCAGGGAGAATAAGAAAAATAATAGATGATAATGCTACTGATACTCATATGATAGTTGCACATTTAATTCCAGATATAACTGTTGCATTGATAACGCCAATACTTTTATTTGTAATAATGTTTTCTGTAGATATTTATTTAGGGATAGCAACTGTTATTTTAACTATATTATCTGCCATTTTTACTAAACTTATGTATGGTGATGTGAAATTTATGGAAAAATATAATAAAGCACTTGAAAGAGTTAATAGTGAGGCAGTTGAATATGTTAGAGGTATGCAAGTTTTAAAAATATTTAAAGCTTCAATATTTTCTTTTAAATCATTTTATGATTCTATTGTTGACTACTCTAGATGTGCTTATGAGTACAGTAAAAGCTGTAAACAGCCTTATGTTATATTTCAAATTATTCTGCTTGGGGCAGCCGCGTTTGTAACTCCATTTGCAATTATGCTTTCAAAGGGTGCAGAAAATAATGTGTCAATAATGATTAAATTAATTTTCTTTACATGCTTTATTGGAACTTTATTTGGTTGTTTTATGAGAATTATGTATGTAGGAATGCACCAATATATGGCAACACAAGCAGTAGAAAAATTAGAAAATCTTTTTACAGAAATGGAAGCGAATGATATTAAGTATGGAAATGATAAAGAGTTTTCTAGCTATGATATAGAATTTAGAAATGTTAGTTTTAAATATGATACTGCTAATATTTTGGAAAATTTAAGTTTTAGACTTGACGAAAATAAAACTTATGCTTTGGTTGGTTCATCAGGTGGTGGTAAATCAACCATCGCAAAATTAATTTCAGGATTTTATAAGATTGACGAGGGAGAGATTTTAATAGGAGGAAAAAATATTTCTACTTATTCAAGGGAAGCTCTTATGAATAATATTTCGTTTGTTTTTCAAAATTCAAAGCTTTTTAAAACTACAATTTTTGAAAATGTAAAGATAGGAAATGAAAATGCCAGTTATGAAGAAGTTATGAATGCTTTAAAATTAGCAAGATGTGGGGATATTTTAGATAAATTTGAAACTCGCGAAAATACTGTAATAGGATCAAAGGGGGTTCATCTTTCAGGCGGAGAAATACAGAGAATTGCAATTGCACGAGCAATTTTAAAAGATGCAAAGATTATAATTTTAGATGAGGCTTCAGCGGCATCTGACCCTGAAAATGAACATGAGATACAATTAGCTTTTTCTAATTTAATGAAAGATAAAACTGTAATTATGATTGCACATAGATTGAGTTCAATTAGAAATGTTGATGAAATATTGGTTGTTGATAATGGAAAAATTATTGAAAGAGGAACAGATAAAGAGCTTATGGAAATTGGTGGAAGATATAAATTTTTACAAGATTTATTCTCTCAAGCTAATGAATGGAGGATATAATTATGAAAATGCTTAAAAGAATGTTTCAATTAACTGATAAGGGAACTGCCGGAATCATAAAGGCATCAATAGCATCATTCTTTTCATATTGTAGTTTAATGATTCCAATGATTTTACTTATGTTTTTTATTCAAAATGTTATTGAAGGGAAAGAAAATACTATTTCTTTCTTTGTAATAGGAATATTAATTATGCTACTTATAATGTATATTCTTATGTCAATAGAATATGATTGCTTATATAATGAAACATATAAAGAAAGTGCAAATATTAGAATTGAAATAGCAGAGATTTTAAAAACTTTACCACTTTCATTTTTTTCAAAGCACGATGTTTCAGATTTATCTCAAACAATTATGAAGGATGTTGCGACTATTGAACATGCAATAAGTCATGCTATTCCAAAGGCTATAGGTCTAATATTTTATTTAATATTAATAGTATCTATGTTATTAATTTATAATTTTAAATTAGGACTTTGTATTTTAATTCCAATTGTTTTGTCAACTGGATGTATATTTCTATCAAAAAAAATGCAAGTTAATGGGAACAAAAAATATTATAATGTTATGAGAGGTATTTCGGAGGATTTTCAAGAATCCATTGAATTACAGCAAGAAATAAAAAGTTATGGACAAGTAGATAAAATTACTAAAAAAATATATGATGATATTGATTATTCAGAAAAAATTCATATAAAAGCTGAAGGTAAAATGGTATTTCCATTGAGTATTTCAACAAACATACAAAATTTAACTTTGGGAGCTACGATTTTATTTGGAACAGCTTTATATTTAAAGGGTGAGGCATCTATTCTTTATCTAATAGGTTATATAATGTGTGCTTCAAAGGTTATTGATGCTGTAAATGGAATGCTTTCAAATTTTGCAGAACTTATGTATTTGGATGGAAATTTACAAAGAATTAGAGAATTAAGAAGTACTAAAACCCAAACTGGAGAAGCTAAGGAACTTAAAAATTTTGATATAGAATTTAAAAATGTTGAATTTGGATATGGGGAAAATAAAGTAATTAATGATATTTCTTTTGTTGCAAAACAAGGTGAAGTTACAGCTTTAGTTGGACCATCAGGTTGTGGTAAAACAACAGTTTTAAGATTAATGTCAAGATTGTATGACTATGATAGTGGAAAAATAATAATAGACGGAAATGATATAAAAAGTATAGAAACAGAAAGTCTTTTTGAAAATATTTCAATAGTTTTTCAGGAAGTTACACTATTTAATACTTCAATTTTAGAAAATATTCGATTTGGAAATAAAAATGCAACCGATGAACAAGTCAAAGAAGCTGCAAGACTTGCTAATTGTGAAGAATTTATTGAAAAATTACCTGAAAAGTACGACACCTTAATTGGAGAAAATGGAAGTAAATTATCTGGTGGAGAAAGGCAAAGAATTTCTATTGCACGTGCATTTTTGAAGAATGCTCCAATAATTTTACTTGATGAAATTAGTGCAAGTCTTGATGTTGAAAATGAAATGAAAATACAAGAAAGCTTAAATAAGCTTATTAAAAATAAAACCGTATTGATAATTTCACATAGAATGAAATCTATAGAGAATGTAAATAAAATAATAGTAATGGAAAATGGAAAAATAGAATCCCAAGGAAATCACAATGAGCTTTTAGAAAAATCTAAGGTTTACAATACAATGGTTAAAAATTCTAATTTAGCTGAAAATTATAGTTATTAATATGAGTGCTGTTTTTACAGCACTTTATATTGTGAAACAACAAGATTCCCGGGCACCCAGCCGATGCGAAGCATCGAGGAAGGGTGGGGTTGTTATTGTGAAACAACAAGGTTCCCGGGTACCCACCCGATGCGAAGCATCGAGGAAGGGTGGGGTTCTTATTAATTTTTAATTGATTGGGGGAATTTATTTGATAGAGCAACGTAGAATAAATTTATTTGTCTTAATTTTTATGAATTTGATTTTTGGAACGTTGATTTTAGTGTGGAATAATTTCAAATTAGATATGATTTATTTTTGTATTTGTTCTTTAATTTTAATTTATAGTGGAAAAACCAAAAGATTTATAAAATTTCTAATTTTTTATCTTATTTGTTTATATATAGTTTTTTATATAAAGTTGCCTGATGATTCATTTTTCTCTTTCATAGGTTTTATCAGTTATTCAAATGTAAAGATGTGTCCAACATACATGATAGCGAGTTTTATTGTTTTAGATATAAGAACAAGTGAATTGATTTATGTTTTAGGAAAATTGGGATTTGGTAAAAAAATAAGATTTGCATGTACGATTACTTTAAAATTTATTCCTATTTATTTTGCAGAAAAAAGAATTATAAAAAATGCTTTAAAGCTTAGAGGAGTAGATATTTCATTTACTAAACCTATTAAACGATTTGAATATTACATTGTACCAACTCTTTTTAGGGCATCGAATATTGCAAATGAAATGACAGAATCAGCATATACAAGATGTGCGATGTGTACTGATAGTATGAATTCAATATACTATAAAAATTTTGACATAGTAGATTTTGTTCTTATTGTTATGTTGATTTTACTAGTAGCTTCTTGGGGAGGTGGATTTATTGATAAAATTTGAAAATGTAAGTTTTACTTATGAAAATTCTGATAAAAAAGCCTTAGAAGATATAAGTTTTGAAATAAATAAAGGAGAATTAGTATTAATAACAGGAGCTTCTGGTTCTGGTAAATCTACGATATATAAATGTATAAATGGACTGATTCCGCATATTTATGACGGGGAACTTTTAGGAAATATTTTTATTGATGATAAAAATACGAAAGATTGTGAAAATTATGAGCTATGTAAAATAATAGGTTCGGTTTCTCAAAATCCGAGAGGACAATTTTTTACTGATAATACCACTTCTGAACTGGCATTTACTTTGGAAAATTTGGGATATGAAGTTAAAGAAATTGTAGAAAAAATAGAAAATATTTCGAATTTCTTTGGTATTTCAAATATTTTAAATAAAAATGTTTTGGAAATTTCTGGTGGAGAAAAGCAAAAAATCTCTATTGCATGTGTTTCAATATTAGATGCGAAAACTTTAATATTTGATGAACCTTCTGCAAATTTGGATTACTTGGGAATTGAGCTATTGAAAGAAATTTTTCTAAAATTAAAGAAAAACGGATATACTATTGTCGTTGTTGAACATAGAATTTTTTATTTAAAAGAAATTTTTGACAGGTTAATTCATATAAACAAAGGAAAACTTATTGTAAATTTAGGTAGAAAAGATGCTTTAAATTATAGTGCAGAAGATTTGAGAAGTTTAAATCCTTTCGATAATGAATTAACTGATATAAAAAAAGTAAAAAGAGAGGAAAAAATATTAGAAATAAGAAATCTTAAATTTAAAGACATTATTAAAGATATTTCTTTTGATATATATAGAGGTGAAATAGTTGGACTTGTAGGTAAAAATGGTGTTGGGAAATCTACAATTTCTAAGTTAATCTCTGGAATATATAAGAAGACTTCAGGGAAAATTTTAAGTAAAAGTTTACCTTTTGTTTTGATGCAAGATGTGGATTACCAGTTATTTTCAGAAAGTGTATTTTCAGAATTTTTCTTATCAAATAAAGACTTAACTGATGATGAAGTTTTGGAAATGTTAAAAGTTATTAATCTTTATGAAAAGAGAAATTGTCATCCATTTTCGCTTTCTGGAGGAGAAAAACAAAGATTGCTCATGGGAATTTGTGCAAAAAATGATTCCGATATTTTAATTTTAGATGAGCCGACTAGCGGTTTAGATTTTAACAATATGATTATTATTTCTGATATTATAAAAAAATTAGCAAAAGATAAAGCAATAATATTAATTTCTCATGACTATGAATTGTTGTCAAGAGTTGTAGATAGAGTGATATTTCTTGAAAATGGAAAAATCACAGAAGACTTTATTTTAAAAGAAAAAAATCAACTAACTAATATTTTTCAAAAAATAAAAGGAGGAAAAGAAAATGAAAATTAAAGATTTAGTTTTAGTTGCTATTTTAGGAGCGTTAAATTTAGTTGTTTCAATGATTGTAACATTTGCATTATTCCCATTGGGACCATATGCTCATTGTATAAGTCCGGGAATTGCAGGATTGTTTGCAGGTACAGTTTTTGTATTTATGTGTAATAAAGTTGGGAAAAAGGGGAGTTTTTTGCTGTTTTCAGGTGTTTATTTGATTGCAATGGCTGGTGCTGGATTTTACCTTCCGTGGATTATTTCATATACGGTTTCCTTTATTATAGGAGAAGTTATACTTTCATATATGGGTTATCAAAATAAAATTGCTCAATTTATAGCCTTTGGATTGATTCAAGTAGGAAGTGAATGTGGACAAATAATACCGGTAAATTTCTTCTTAGAATCATTTAAGAAAACTTGGGTAGGAAAAAATGGAGTTACAGAGAGTGCTATAAATGAGATGATAAAATTTTCAACTGGAACATATGGATTAATTAACCTTTTGATTGTATTTATACTAGGAGGACTTGGAGTTGTAATCGGAAATAAAATTTTGAAAAAACATTTTAAAAAAATTTAAAAATTTCGAGAAATAAAGATTTTAAGAGATATATTTACGTATATCTCTTTTGTTTTTTTTGAGTATATGTGATATAATTAATGTAGTTTTATGCCTTGTGATAAAACTACATTAATTTCATCGTAATTACCATAAGAAAATAATCAAAAAGGAATTACGATATAATTAAAACTTTTATGCCTTGTGATAAAACAAAATTTATTTTTTAAATAATAATATTAATTTAATTGCATATTAAAATATGTGATATAGATTTTATATAGTTAGGAGTTAGAGTATGAATATTACAATCATATTAGCTGCAGGGGAAGGAACTAGAATGAAAAGTAAGAAATCAAAGGTTTTACATAAAATTGTTAATCGAACTTTGATTGATTATGTTTATGATGCTAGTTGTGATGCAGGTAGTGATAAAACTATAATTATTGTAGGAAAAAATAAAGTTGAAGTTGAAGAAAAATTTGAAGATAAAGTATTATATAAGGAACAAAAAATAGGTAAAGAATATCCTTATGGAACAGGTTATGCGGTTCAACTTGCTGTAGATGAAATCAGTGATGACGATAATGTTTTAATTTTGAGTGGGGATACTCCTTTAATAAAAGGGGAAACTTTACAAAAATTATTAGAAGAACATATTGCTATGAACTCAAAAGCAACTGTTCTTACGGCATTTATCAATGATACTACAGGATATGGTCATATTATAAAGGACAATAATGGTAAATTTTTAAAAATAGTCGAAGATAAGGATGCTACTATTGAAGAAAAGAGAGTTAAAGAAATAAATTCAGGAATTTATGTTTTTAATGGGAAAGCATTAAAAAATTCAATAACAAAGATTGATCAAAATAATGTTCAAAATGAGTTATATCTTACAGATGCAATCAAAGTTTTAGTGCAAGATGGAGAGCATGTTTCAACTTATAAACTTGACGACATTGAAGAAATTTATGGTATAAATTCTAAACTTCAACTATTTGAAGCTGAAAAAATTATGCGTTACAGAATAAATTCAGAATATATGAAAAATGGTGTTATAATGGAAAATCCAGAAAATACTGTTATTGAAAAGGGAATAAGTATAGGAATAGATACATTTATTGGAAGTGGTGCTAGAATTTTTGGAAATACTAGAATAGGAGAAAATGTATATATAACAGGAGATTCTTTTATAGAAAATTCTGTTATAGGAAATGATGTTGTAATTAGAAGTTCTTACATAGAGGACAGCATTGTTGGAGATTCTGTAACTATGGGACCTTTTGCTCATCTTAGACCAAATAGTATTTTAAAAAATGAAGTTCATATAGGAAATTTTGTTGAAGTTAAGAATTCAACTGTTGGAGAGAATACCAAAGCTGGTCATTTATCCTATATTGGAGATGTAATTGTTGGGAAAGATGTAAATATGGGTTGTGGTTCTATTTTAGTAAATTACGATGGGAAAAATAAACACATTTCTGAAATTGGAGACGGTTGTTTTGTAGGTAGTAATTCTAATATAGTTTCTCCAGTAAAAATTGCAAATGATACTTTTATTGCTGCTGGAACTACTGTGGTTTCAGATGTGGAAAATGAAGGTTCTTTAATAATTGGACGCAGTGAAACTTTTGAAAAAGAAAATTGGGTTTATAAAAAGAATTTAAAAATAAAAAAGTAATATTTTAGGAGGAATTATGTTAGCTTATACTGGACCTATGAAAATTTTTTCAGGAACTGCAAATAGAAAGTTTGCAGAAGATATTTGTAAATGTCTTGATATGCCATTGGGGGAAATCAATATCGGTAAATTTAGTGATGGTGAAATTAATCTTTCAGTTGAGGAAACTGTAAGAGGTTATGATGTTTACATTATTCAACCAACTTGCAATCCAACTAATGACAATCTAATGGAAGTGTTAATTATGGTTGATGCTTTCAAGAGAGCTTCTGCAGGAAGAATTAATGTGGTTATTCCATATTATGGATATGCAAGACAAGACAGAAAAACTAAAGCTAGAGAACCAATTACAGCAAAATTAGTAGCTAATTTGATTGAAAAATCAGGGGCTGATAGAGTTATAACTATGGATTTACATGCAGGCCAAATTCAAGGATATTTTGATATTCCTGTGGATCATTTATCTGCTATTAAACCACTTGCTGATTTCTTCAAGGATGAATTAAAAGATGAAGACAAAAAAGATATGGTTGTAGTTTCTCCTGATTTAGGTGGAGTTACAAGAGCTAGAAATTTCTCTAATTATTTAGATTTGCCTATTGCTATCTTGGAAAAGAGAAGACCACGTCCAAATGTTTCCGAAGTAATGAATGTTATAGGCGATATAGAAGGAAAAACTTGTATAATAGTTGATGATATTATAGATACAGCTGGAACTATTACAAATGCTGCAAATGCCCTAATAGCAAAAGGAGCAAAAAAAGTTTATATTACTGCAAGTCATGGTGTATTTTCGGGAAAAGCAATAGAAAATATCTCTAATTCCAAAGTTGAGAAATGTGTTGTAACAGATACTATTCCTCAAGAAAAGAATTTAGGTGGTAAAATTGAAGTTGTTTCAGTAGCCCAATATTTTGCGAAAGCTATTGATAGAATAAATAACAATAGACCTGTGAGTATGCTTTTTGATGGAAGATAATATATATTTAATAGTAGGTCTTGGAAATCCTGGTAAAAATTACGTAGAAACTAGACATAATGTGGGATATGGGGTTATTGATATTTTAGCGGAAAAATATAGTATCAATATGAAAAAAGAAAAGTTTAAATCTTTCTGTGGTCAGATAGATATGTTTGGCAAAAAATGTGTTTTTTTAAAACCACTTACTTATATGAATTTGTCAGGCGAAGCAGTTATAGATGCAGTAAATTATTTTAAAATAAAACCTGAAAATATTATAGTTGTATTAGATGATATAGATATTCCTTTTGGAACTGTTAGAATTAAGAAAAAAGGAAGTGCAGGTACACATAATGGGTTAAGGTCAATTATTTATCATTTAGAAACAGAAAATTTTCCTAGAGTTAGGATAAGTGTTGGAAAATGTCCTGATTATATGGATTTAAAAGATTTTGTTTTAAGTAGATTTTCATCATCTGAAGAGAAAATTTTGAAAAAAGAATTAGAAATTGCTACAGATGCCGTTGAAGAGATAATAAAAAGTGATGTTGACAAAACAATGTGTAAATATAATGGAATGTGTATAGAGGAATAATATTCCTCTATATTTTTTATGAACAGGAGTAAATTATGAATTTTTTAATTGATTTTTTAAAAAATAATGAGTCATATTTGGATATGATTTCAAATTTAAAATCAAATAATGTTCCAATATATTGTAATGGACTTATTAAAGAGAGTTTATTTCATTTAATATATTCTATTTTCAATGATTTACCTAATAAAAATTTAGTTTTATTAGTTGAAAATGAAAATAGAGCTAATGAACTTTGTGATGAATTAAAAAATTTAGTTGGGGATAAGGTAGCTGTTTATCCTAATTTTGAAATAAGATTTCACAATATTAATAGCTTAGAAACTAATTTAGAAAATTTAAGAATAGGAATAATGAACAGACTTCTTTCTAAAGAGAAATTCATAATAATAACTACTGCAAGTGCTTTATCAAAAAAAATCAGCACACCAAAATTTTTTAAATCACATTATATCTACATTGATGAGGATTCTGAAATAAATCTAAACGAATTAACTGAAAATCTAATAAAGATGCATTATGATAGAGTAGATTTTGTTGAAGCAAAAGGACAATTCTCAATAAGAGGATCTATTTTTGATATATTTCCAGTAAATTTTGAAAATCCAATAAGGATAGAATTATTCGGAGATGATGTTGACTCCATTCGTATATTTGACATTAATAGTCAAAGATCTGTTGAAAAGTTGAATAATGTGGAAATAATACCTGCAAAAGAAATGGTATTATCAAAAGCTGATGTTGAAAATATTTTAAATGGTCTGAATAAAGATATTGAAAAATTACAAAAGTTAAAATTATTTGGAAAAGATATTGAAAAAGCAACAGAAAAGTTTTATCAAATTTATAATGATTTGAAGGTGAATTATCATATTTCAAATATGGATTTAATTTCACCATATATAAGAAAAGGTAGCTATTCAACTCTTTTAGATTATTTAGATAAAGATTCAATAATATGCACAGAAGATATTTTGAAAATTTATGATAAAAATTTGGAAATAGAAAATTTATTTCATGAAAATGTAGTATTTTCTATTGAAAATGCAGAGATTTTAGATTCTCATAAAGATATTTTAATTCCTTTTGAACAAATTTTAAGAAGAATTAAAGAGTTTAGTATAGTTAACTTTACACAGCTTTTAAAAAGAACAAAAATAATTAATGCAAAAAGTATTGTAAATCTAAAAACTATTGAATCTGAAATGTTCAACAGAAAATTTGACATGTTATTTCAGGGGTTAAAATGTAAATTACAAAGAGGATACAAAATTGTTATCTTTGCAGGTTCATTAGAAAAGGCTAATAATTTAAAAGAAATATTATTTGCTGAAAATATAAATTCTAATATAATTGAAGGATTAAAATTTGAATTAAAAAGTTCCATTTTAGGAATTTCTACCTTAAATTTAGAATCAGGTTTTGAGTATCCAATTCAAAAAGTTCTTTTTTTAACTCATAAAGAAATATATGGAACTGTAAAAAAGATTTCTAAAAAAACAAAGAAGAAAAGTAAAGAAAATTTACTTGATTATACAGATTTAAATGTTGGAGATTTCGTAGTTCATGAAAATCATGGAATTGGTGAATATAGAGGCATTGAACAAATAGAAGTAGAAGGCGTTGTAAAAGATCATATTTTAATATTATATAAAGGAAATGATAAATTATATATTCCAACTGATCAAATGAATTTAATTCAAAAATATATTGGTAAAGATGGATATAGACCAAAATTAAATAAATTAGGTTCTAGTGATTGGGTAAAAACAAAAAATCGTGCTAAAAAAGCTCTAGAAGAGATAGCTATAGACTTAGTTCAACTCTATGCGAAGAGAGATAAAATAAGAGGCTTTGCATTTTCAGAGGATACAACATGGCAAAAGGAATTTGAGGACAGTTTTATTTATGAAGAAACTTATTCACAGCTTAGAGCAATCAATGAAATAAAGAGAGATATGGAGCAATTTAAACCAATGGATAGATTGCTTTGTGGAGATGTCGGTTATGGTAAAACTGAAGTAGCTCTAAGAGCAGCTTTTAAGGCTATGATGGATGATAAGCAAGTTGCATTTTTAGTTCCGACAACCATACTTGCTCAACAGCATTTTAACACAGCTAATGATAGAATAGGGGAATTTCCTGTTGAAATTGAAATGCTTAGCAGATTTAGAAGTCCTACAAAACAAAAAGAAATTCTGAAAAATGTAAAAAATGGTAAAGTAAATTTACTTATAGGTACGCATAAACTATTATCAAATAAGTTAGAGTTTAAAGATTTGGGACTTTTAATAATAGATGAAGAACAAAGATTTGGAGTTAAACATAAAGAGGCATTAAAAAAAATAAAAGAAAATATTGATGTATTATCTTTATCTGCAACACCTATTCCTAGAACAATGCAAATGAGTTTAGTTGGAATTAGAGATATGAGTGTTTTAGATGATCCACCTGAAGAAAGAGTTACTATTGCTACTTTTGTTTTAGAATATAATGATTCTGTAATTCGAGAAGCTATATATAAGGAGTTAGATAGAGGTGGACAAGTTTATTTTGTATATAATAGAATTCAAGATATGGAAAAAATGTATGTTGAATTGTCAAAACTTGTTCCTGATGCTAGAATTGCAATGGCTCATAGTAAATTGTCTAACAAAGAGTTAGAGAATATAATGTATGATTTTCAAGAGGGAGAATATGATATACTATTATGTACTACAATTATTGAAACGGGAATGGATATAAAAAATTGCAATACTATGATTATATATGATGCGGATAAGATGGGATTATCACAGTTATATCAATTAAAGGGACGAATAGGACGATCTACAAGAAGAGCTTATGCATACTTTACTTATGAAAAAGATAAAGTACTTACTGAAATTTCAGAGAAGAGACTTATGGCAATAAGAGATTTTTCGGAGTTTGGATCTGGTTTTAAAATAGCAATGAGAGATTTAGAACTTAGAGGAGCTGGAAATATCTTAGGAGAGTGTCAATCTGGACATATAGAAACTATCGGATATGAAATGTATGTTAGAATGTTAGAAGAAAGCATAAAAACTGTTAAAGGAGAAAATCTTAATATTAAAAGTCAAACTACTATTGAACTTTCAGTTGATGCATATATTCCTTCAAATTATATAGGAGACAGTAATCAGAAGATTGATATGTATAGAAAAATTGCAGGAATAACATCAAGAGAAGATTTTAATGAAATTTATGAAGAATTGACTGATAGATTTGGAGATGTTCCAAAAATGGTATTAAATGTTATGAATGTTTCATATTTGAAAACTATTTCTACAGAGTTGAATTTTTTAAAAATAATAGAGAGAGAAAAATCTGTTGTATTTAAGTTTGAACAGGCAAATAGAGATATTTTAAAGCTAATCGGCGGTTTATCTGATAATTTATTTAGAAAAATTGAATTTAATTTAAATAAAAACGCCGAGTTAATATTCAATTATGATAAGAATAAACTATCAGAAAGTATTGAATTAGTTGATAATTTACTCTCTTTAAAGAAGAAAAATTGAAAAAAGCTTTGACATTCCTAAAAAAATGATGTATAATATCAAAAGATTACAATGTTAGTCGAAAAGGAGAGAAGTATGAAAAGTAAATTTATAAAATTTGTAAGTGGAATTGTATTATCGGCTATGATTTTAACCGCATGTGCAACTGCTCCAAAAAATGCTATGGTGAAAATTGGGGAAAAGTATATAACTGAAGATCAAATACAAAAAGAATATGATAGAGTAATTGCATCTTACTCTGATGATCAAAAAGCAAAATATGATGAATCAACTGAAGAAGGTAAAAAAGCTTCTTTAACTTTGAAACAAAATATATTAGAAATGTTCACTAATATTGAGGTTGTAAAACAAAAATTTGCTAAATTAGAAAAAGAATACAAAGATGAAGGAAAATCAGAAGAAGAAATATCTAAGGTTACTGTAACTAAAGAAGATGTAGAAGAGGGTTTGAAAAAAGTAAAAGATCAAGTGGGTGACAAATATGATGAACAACTTGAAAAGGCCAAACTTACAGAAGAAGAATTAAAATATAAAATAGAGGATAATTTATATTCACAAAAATTTCAAGCTTGGTTTACAGAAAATTATGCTCCAACTGATGAAGACATTATGAAAAAATACAAAGGAAGTGAATATGAGGGACCACAAATTAATGCAAGTCATATTCTAGTTGAAAAAGAAGAAGATGCAAAAAATGTAAAAAGTCGTTTAGATAATGGAGAAAAATTTGAAGACGTAGCAACTGAAGTTTCAAAAGATCCATCAGTTAAAAAAAATAAAGGAGTTTTAGGAACTTTCACTAAAGGGGTTATGGTTAAAGAATTTTATGATGCTGCTTCCAAGTTAAAAGCTGGTGAAATTAGTGAACCAGTAAAGACAAAATTTGGATATCATATTATAAAAGTGAATGAAATTGTTGAAAATTATGAAGAATTTTCAGAGGAAAGCAAAAAAAATATAAATGAAAAATTGAAAAAATCAATACTATCTGAAAACTTTAAAAATGAATTTGAAAAAATTAAAAAAGAAGTTGGATGTTTACCAATTAAAAATTTTAAATAAATTGGTTGAATTGCTTGATATTTTTTAAAAATTGATATATAATAATATTGCACAATGGTTAAGTGACCATTTTATAGGCAATTATTAAATATAATAGTGTATTTAGGAGGAAATTTTAATGAACAAATCTGAATTATTGGCTAGCATGGCCGAAAAAGGAAAAATCACAAAAGTAGATGCTGAAAGAGCATTAAATGCGTTTATTCAAACTGTTGAAGAAACACTTGTTAAAGGGGAAAAAGTTCAATTAGTTGGATTTGGAACTTTCGAAGCTAGAGAAAGAAAAGCAAGAGATGGTAGAAATCCAAGAAACCCTAAAGAAGTTATCAAAATACCAGCATCAAAAGCTCCAGTATTCAAAGCTGGAAAATCATTAAAAGAAATAGTAAATAAATAATTTTGATTACTAATAAAAAGAATCAGACTGCGTGTCTGATTTTTTTTTATAAAAAATATACTTTATGTGTTGAAAAATATAATATATTATGTTATAATATCTTGGTAAATAATCACATATTCTGATTGAACAAGTGTTGCCCAAGTGGTTCTTGTCAAGTTGAGGAATATGGGTGACTTAAAAACAGGAGGTAAGAAAATGTCACAAGTAATTTTAATGAAAAATTTATTAGAAGCAGGAGTACATTTTGGTCATCAAACTAGAAGATGGAATCCAAAAATGTCAAGATTTATTTTTACAGAAAGAAATGGAATCTATATTATTGATTTACAAAAAACTGTAAAACAAATTGAACAAGCGTATGATTTTGTAAGAGAAATTGTTGCTGATGGTGGTAGAGTTCTTTTTGTAGGAACAAAAAAACAAGCTCAAGAAGCTGTTGAAACAGAAGCAAAAAGAAGTGGACAATTCTATGTTAGTCATAGATGGTTAGGTGGAATGTTAACTAACTATAAGACTATAAGAAAAAGAATTGAAAGATTAAAGAAATTAGAACTTATGGAAGAAGATGGAACTTTCCAAAGATTACCTAAGAAAGAAGTAATTAAATTAAGAAGAGAAGCTGAAAAATTAGAAAAATTCTTAGGTGGAATTAAAGAAATGGACAAACTTCCAAATGTTCTTTTCGTAATAGATCCAAAGAATGAAAAAATTGCTGTAAATGAAGCAAAAATATTAGGTATTCCGGTTATTGGTGTCGTTGACACTAACTGTGATCCTGATGAAGTTGATATTGCTATTCCAGGAAACGATGACGCTATTAGAGCTGTAAAATTATTAACAGGTACTATTGCAAATGCTATTGTTGAAGCTAAGCAAGGAGAACAAGTTGAAACAGAAGAAGCTATAGTAGAAGAAGTAGCAGTAGAAGCAGAAGAAGTTTCTGAAGAAGTAGCAGAATAATTAGTAAGTAGAATTTTTTGGGGTAAGGATTCAAATTTTTAATATTTATCCTTACCTTATTTTTTATAGATTATATAAGTTATAGGAGGATTTTATGGAAATTACTGCAAAATTGGTAAAAGATTTAAGAGAAGCTACTGGTGCTGGAATGATGGAATGTAAAAAGGCATTACAGGAAGTTAGTGGAGATATGGAAAAAGCTATTGAATTTTTGAGAGAAAAAGGATTAGCTAAAGCTGCTAAAAAAGCTAATAAGGTTGCAGCTGAAGGTTTAATTACTTTAGTAATTGATGAAAATAATACAAAAGCAGCTCTTACTGAAGTAAATTCACAAACAGATTTCGTTGCTAAAAATGAAAATTTTGTTGCATTAACTAAAAAAGTAACTGAACATGTATTCAATAATGAATTAAAGAATATTGAAGAATTAAATTCTTCAACTATAGATGGAACAAATTTTGAAGAATATTTAAAATTACAAATTTCTTCAATTGGAGAAAACATTGTTGTTAGAAGATTGTCATTTGCTAAGGCATGTTGCGAAAATAGTATAGTTTGTGGATATGTTCACTTTAATAAAAAAGTTGGTGTTATTCTTAAAGCAAAATGTGATAGTGAAGCTACAAAGAAAGTTGCAAAAGATTTATTACAAAATATTTGTATGCATATTTCAGCAATGAAACCACAATATTTAAGTTATAAAGATTTAGATGCTGATTTTGTTGAAAAAGAATATTTAGCTCTTAAAGGTTCAATTGAAAAAGAAAATGAAGAGTTAGTTAGACTTGGAAAACAATTAAAGAGAATTCCAAAATATGCTTCAATGTCTCAAATAACTGATGAAGTTTTAAAAGCTGAAGAGGAACTATTAAAAGAAGAATTGAAGAAACAAGGTAAACCTGAAAAAATTTGGGATAAAATTTTACCTGGACAAATTGAAAGATTTATTCAAGACAATACATTAATTGATCAACAATATGCTTTATTCAGTCAACAATATGTATTAGATGATAGCAAAACAGTTTTAGAAGCTGTAAATGATAAAGCAAAAGAATTAGGCGGAAATATTGAAATTGTAGAATACACTAGATTTGAAGTAGGTGAAGGTTTAGAAAAAAAAGAAGAAAACTTTGCTGAAGAAGTTGCAAAACAAATGGGATTATAAAAATATTTTTAAGATGGCGGTATATCATTATCGCTGTCTTTTTTGTTGTGTAAAAATAAGATTCCGATGCAAAGCATTATGAAAGGGAGCTTCATTATGAAAGGGAGCTTTTTTATATTTTTTGTTAGTGAAAGAAAATAATAACAATGTTAAAAGTAAACTTGTATAGCAAAAAAAGGTTGAGAAATTGTTATTCTCAACCTTAATGTATAAACATTTTGTTATTATAGATTTTATCTATAAAATGAACCTTGTTGCCATCCACCTTTTAGATATATTGCATGAGCAATCATAGTTACTAATACATTTGAAATCGCCATTGCAAGCCATATACCAGTTGCTCCATATCCTGTAAAATTCTTGAAAAAAAGTATTAATGGAAGTCTTATTATCCAAAGTCTTATCATATCTATTGCCATTGAATATTTACTGTTTCCAGAACCTTGGAAAAGACCTTGATATACAAAAAACATATTCAGCATTACTAGAGTTATTAATGTATAGAACATATAACTATTTGCTTGTAACATAAGTACTGAATCTTTTGGTGCACTTATAAAGAAAGATAAGATTTCATATCTGAATATAAAACTTATAAATGCAATTAAAATTGACATAATAATTATAATAATGGATGCTTTTTTAAATGTTTCTTTAACTCTCTTTATATTATTATTTCCTATATTTTGTCCAATTATTGAAGTTATGGCAGAACCTACTCCACCAGGTGGAATGTTTAAGAGTCCACCTATCCTGTTTACCATACCATAAGCAGCAACAGTTTCAGTTCCATAACTTTGAATAAATGAGTTCATTATTATGAATCCTATTGCAGTTCCAACTTGCCCTATTACTGATGGTAAAGTAATTCTGTAAATTCTTTTTAAGATATGTTTTTCCCATTTAATATATATTAAACTATTTAGGTTTAATTTAATTATATCTTTATTTATTTTTAAATGAATAAATCCAACAATGCACATTATTCCTTGAGTTAATACAGTTGCAAGAGCGGCACCTTTAACTCCAAGACCAAGTCCTGAAATTGATGTAAATGGTATTACATCAAAGATAAAAACTGGATTTAGAATCATATTTAATATAACGCAAATTGTACTTATCATTGTGGGAATTGTGTTCCTGCCCTGAGCAGATAATATTGATGAATATATGTAGTAGAGAAATATAAATGGAATTCCAAGATAGCTATATTTTAAATAAATTATACTATATTTTGCTAAATCTCCAGTTGCACCCATCATTTTTACTATCAAATCAGCACTAAAATATCCTAATAACATAAATATTATTGAAAATAGCAAAGAAATATTTATTAAAGTATCAGCATACTTTTGTGCGTGTAAGAAATCTTTTCGTCCTAATAATTGAGAAATTAAAGATATTGCTGCAATTGATAGACCAATACCAATAGAATTAAATAGAAAAATAACAGGCCAAGTAAAACTTGTTGATGCAAACTCTGCTGTTCCTAATTTTCCAAGCCAAAACGCATCTGCAAGAGAGTATAATTGTTGAATAAAATTATTTAGAATAATTGGAATTGATATTATTGCAATAATTTTGTAAATATTACCATTTAAAATCATTTCACTTCGTTCTTTTTTCATACAATACCTCCCATAAAATTTATACCTTTATTATGTTCCACAATTATAGTGGAATAAAACAGGTTTAGATAAAATTTTTTTAAAAATTAATAAGGAGAGTTAACAATTTAAAGATTTATTTTTAAATTATTTAGTTTGTATAAGTATTTTTGAAAATATTTATCATAAATTATAGAAATTTATTATAATTAAATATAAATTGGAGGCTTTATTAAAAATGATTCAGGACAAATTATTCTAAATGGAGAAGATATAAGTTTATTTAATCCAGAAGATAGGAATGTTTCAACAGTTTTTCAGTCTTATGGACTTTTTAGTAATAAAAATGTTTTAGAAAATGTAGCTTATGGGTTAAAATTTAGAAATGTAAAAAAGCAAGATAGAATAAAACAATCTATTGAAATGGTAAAAAATGTTGGGCTTGAAGGGTATGAAAACAAAAAAATTCATGAATTATCTGGTGGGCAAAGGCAAAGAGTAGCTCTTGCAAGAAGCCTAGTTATAAGTCCAAGACTTATTTTGCTTGATGAACCTTTTTCGAATTTAGATAAAAATTTAAGAGTTACAATGAGAAACGAAATTAAAAAGCTTGTAAAATATTTTAAAATGACAACTATACTTGTAGCCCATGATCAAGAGGATGCCTTTACAATGGCTGATAAAGTCATCTTAATGAATGATGGAAAAATCATTCAAAATTCAACAGTTACTGAATTGTATGATGCTCTAAATAGTGAATTTTCTCTTTCTTTTATTGGAAATTCAAATAAATTGGATGATGATAATTTTATTAGGCCTGAAAAAATAAAAATAGTTGATTATGAAACTAAGGAGCATGCTGAAATTGTTTCAAAACAATTTAGAGGTGTGTTTATAGAATATCAACTAAAATTAAAGAAAAATAATCAAAAAACTTTAAAAATGATAGAATTAAATACAGGTAAAGAGAAAAATATTGGCGATGATGTTTTTATTGAATATTAATTACAAAAACTGTCAAATTAATTGAAAGATTTTTGTTGAAAAATATTTTATATAATTAAATTTGAAAAATGAAAAAAAATATAGTATAATTTAGCATATGATAATTTAATACGAATATTATTAAATTGCCTTTTATTTTATTACAAGAGGGAATGTGAAATTTTTGAATAATTCTTTATTAAAAAAGTTAAGAGATTATGATGAAACAAAAACTGCTTTTCATATGCCGGGACATATGAGAAATAAAGAAACTTTTAAAACTTTAAGTGAATTTATCGGATTGGATATTACTGAAATTGATGGTTTTGATGATTTACACCATCCTGAGGAAATTTTAAAGGAGTCAATGGATATTTCAAAGAAACTCTGGAATACCGAGGGGTCTTTTTATCTTGTAAATGGATCAACTTCGGGAATTTTTTCTGCAGTTTACAGTTTGACAAAACCTAAAGATAAAATTTTGATTGCAAGAAATTGTCATAAATCAATTTATCATTCAATAGAAGTCTTTGACTTGAACTTTGAATATATTTATCCTAAGTATGATGAAAGTTTAGGAATTTTTTTGAGTATTGATGCAAATGACATTGAGAAAATTTTACGGAAAAATTCTGATATTAAAGTTGTTTTGATAACAAGTCCGACTTATGAGGGTGTTGTTTCTGATATAGAAAAAATTGCCAATACAGTTCATAAGCATGATGCGAAATTGATTGTTGATGAAGCACATGGGGCCAGTTTTGGACTTAGTACTTATTTTCCAAAGTCCTCTATTCAACTCGGTGCTGATATTACGATTCAGAGTTTACATAAAACGTTAATGTCCTTTACTCAAACAGCTATTTTACATATTTCAGACAAAAATTTGTATTCAAAAATAAGAAAATCACTTGAAATTTTTCAAACTTCAAGTCCATCTTATATTTTAATGTCATCTATGGATTACTGTATTAGAAGCATAGAACAAAATGGGGAAAATTTATTCAATAATTGGAGAGAAAATTTAAAGTATTTCTATGAAAAATGTAAAAATTTGGAAAATCTTAGAGTTTTATCAAATATAATATTAGATGATATTTTTGAATTGGATAATTCTAAGATAACTATTTTAACTAATAAAACTGATATTTCGGGATATGAATTAATGAATATTTTAAGAAGTGAGTATGATATTGAACTGGAGATGGCATCCTTTAAATATGTAATAGCGTATACAGGTATTGGAATTTCAATAAAATCTTTGGATAAATTAATTTATGCACTTTTTGATATAGATAAAAAATTAAATCTCGGAGTTTGTAAAAATTTTATATTTAATAAATTGTTGTTAAAACGAAAGCTAAGTATCAAAGACGCAGTTATGTCTAATCTTACTGAAGTCTTTTTAAAAAATTCAATTTCAAAGATTTCAGGGGAATATGTATGGGCATATCCTCCGGGAATACCTATTTTAACACCTGGAGAGATTATAACTGAAGAAGTCTTAAATTTATTTCAAAAATACAGAGAAGAAAATATAGATTTAAGATTTTCAAAATCAAAATGTAATGATAAAATTAATATCATAAATAAAAAATAAAGGAGAGAAATCATGTCAAGAATAAGAACATTAAAGACAAGAAACTTACATAATTCAATAGTTGAGGGTGGATGTGGAGAATGTCAAACATCTTGTCAAAGTGCATCTAAAACATCATCAGGGGTGGCAAATCAACCTTGTGAATCAGTTAGTAGAATAAGAACATTAAAGACAAGAAACTTACATAATTCAATAATTGAAGGTGGATGTGGAGAATGTCAAACATCTTGTCAAAGTGCATCTAAAACATCATCAGGAGTTGCAAATCAACCTTGCGAAAGATGTAGATAATATGATACATCAGTATAAATTAAACGGATATAACATTGTACTTGATGTTTATAGTGGAGCAATTCATGTAGTTGATGAAGTTGCTTATGATATTATAGAACTTTATGAAGATTATTCTAAAGAAGAGATAATAGAGATTATTTGTGATAGATATAAAAATATTATAGATAAAGATGTTAAGGAATGTCTTGAAGATGTTGAATATTTAAAAGATAATAAGCAATTATTTACTGAGGATATTTTCAAAGGAATTAAACCTAAATTAAAATCAAATTCTGTCGTAAAAGCACTTTGCTTACATATTGCTCATACTTGTAACTTAGCATGTGAATATTGTTTTGCAAAACAGGGAACATATCACGGAAAAGATGCAATTATGACTTTTGAAGTCGGTAAAAAAGCGATAGATTTTTTAATTGAACACAGTGGAACGAGAAAGAATTTAGAGGTGGATTTTTTCGGAGGAGAACCACTTGTTAATTGGAGAGTTGTAAAAGAAATTGTAAATTATGCAAGAAGTATAGAAAAAGAACATAATAAAAACTTTAGATTTACTCTTACTACAAATGGAGTTCTTTTAAATGATGAGGTAATTGATTTTGTAAATAAAGAAATGCATAATGTGGTTTTATCTCTTGACGGAAGAAAAGAAACTAATGATAGATTTAGAGTTAATATAAAAGGTGAAGGAAGTTATAATACAATAGTTCCTAAATTTCAAAAACTTGTTGAAAAAAGAGGTGATAAGGACTATTACATAAGAGGAACATTTACGCATCATAATACAGACTTCACTAATGATATTTTTCATATGGCTGATTTAGGTTTTACAGAATTGAGTATGGAGCCAGTTGTTGCGGATTTGAGTTCACCTTCTGCCCTAACAGAAGAAGATTTACCTATTTTATTTGAACAATATGAAATTTTGGCAAAAGAAATGTTAAAAAGAGAAAAAGAGGGGAATCAATTTTCTTTTTATAATTACACTATAAATCTTGAAACAAGCCCTTGTATTCATAAAAGAATTGCAGGTTGTGGTTCTGGTACAGAGTATATGTCTGTAACTCCGACAGGAGATTTATATCCTTGCCATCAATTTGTAAATGATAAAGAAATGTGTTTAGGGAATGTTTTTGATGGAATAAAAAGAGAAGATATAAGGGATACATTTGGGTCTTGTAATATATATTCAAGAGAAGATTGTCAAGATTGTTGGGCAAAACTTTATTGTGCAGGAGGTTGTCCTGCCAATGCATATCATACGCATAAAGACATCACAAAAATATATGAATATGGTTGTAAACTCTTTAGAAAAAGAATGGAATGTGCAATAATGATGGATGCTGCAAGAAGTGAAGAATAAACTTATTTTAAATTTAAGATTGGAAATAAAATTTTTCAATCTTTTTTATGTTGAATTTTAATTTAGATTATATTATAATTAGTATGTGAATTATAAAAATTAGAAAGATGTGATTTTATGGGATTGGATAAATTAGTTTTTTTAATATCAATTATTAGAATAACAGATATTATAGATATATTTCTAGTCAGTTTTATGTTTTATAAGTTATTTGCTTTAATAAGGGGAACAAGAGCAACTCAACTTATAAAGGGAATACTATTTATTTTTATTGCTTCAAAACTTAGTGAATTTTTTAAACTTTATACTATAAGTTGGATTTTAAATAATGCTGTTACAGTAGGGTTTATTGCTATTTTAATTGTATTTCAACCTGAACTTAGAAGAATTTTGGAACATATTGGAAATAATAAATTTTTAAAACCAGTTAATTTTGAAGGATCAAGAAGTAATGTAAATATTATTGAAGAAATTGTTAAGGCAAGTTTTTCTTTAGCAGATAAAAAAATTGGTGCATTGATGGTTTTGGAAAGAAAGACGGGGCTTAGAGATATTATTGAAACAGGTATTTCTTTAAATTCTGAAGTTTCTTATGAATTACTTATGAATATTTTTATTCCTAATACTCCTTTACATGACGGAGCTGTGGTTATAAGTAATGATCATATTATTGCAGCATCTTGTTTTTTACCATTAACGGATAATAAACAAATTTCTATGGAGCTAGGAACAAGACACAGAGCTGGTATTGGTATTTCTGAAAAATCTGACGCCATAGTAATTGTTGTTAGTGAAGAAACGGGATATGTGTCTATTTGTGAAAAATCAAAAATAAATAGAAATGTTTCAAAAGGGTACTTATTAAATTATTTGGTTGAAAATTTTGTTGTCGAAGAAAAAAATACTAATACTTTGAAAGAAATTTTTCAAAATTTATTTGAAAACAAAGAAGCTTCAGATGATGTCGTAAATAAGGAAGAACTTAAAGAAGAAGTAAAGAAGGAAATAATTGAAGATATAAAAGAAGAAGTTAGTGAAATTGTTGAAAATCAAGGTGATAAAATTGTTAAAAAAGATTAATATAAAGAGTATAATTGAATTTATAAAAAAAGATTTTAAATTAAAATTGATTTCAATTTGTGTAGGAATTGTTATGTGGTTTCTAGTTATAGGAGGAGTTAATCCTGTTGTTACTAGACAGTTTCATGATGTTCCCGTAAGTTTTAAAAATCAATCAGTCTTAGAATCTAGAAAATTAATAAGAGTTAGCCCTGAAAATCCAACCGTAACAGTTACTATTACCGGTAAAAGAAGTGATGTTTATTCTGTAAATAAGAGTGATATTGTTGCAGAGGTTAATTTGCAAAATGGAATAACATCTGGAGCTCATAGATTATCTATTAATTATAAAGTTCCATTTAATGTTCAGTTTAAATCAGCTTCAGAAAATGATTTACTTGTAACTTTGGATGAAGAAGTAACTAAGACTTTTAAAGTGGAAGTTGATACTGTTGGACAGATAAAAAATAAAAATCAAGTAGTAGCAAAAAAAGAGCCTGCAGATTCAGAAGTTGTAGTTAAAGGTCCTGTGAGTTATGTAAATAAAGTAAAGAAAGTTCTTTGTGTAGTTGATGTAACTAATAAAGATAGCGATGAAGTGGTACAATCAAAAATAGTTCCAGTTGATGAACTTAATCAAGAAGTAAAAAAGGTTAATCTTAGTAAAACAGACACCAATGTTTCTATCGGATTTAAGAATTTCAAAGAAGTTCAAATAAAATTAGTTGAGATTAACTCGCCACCTAGTGATGTTAGGATTTTAAAGAAAAATATAGTTCCTAATATAGTTTCTATAGTTGGTAATTTAACGAGTTTAGAACAAATTTCTCAAATAAGCACCAAGCCTTTTGACTTATCTCAAATAAAGGAATCTGGTTCGTTTAATTTAAACTTAGAATTACCTTCCGATGTTACTCTTGTAAATAATGATCTTAAAGTCGTTATTAATATTGATGTTGATAAAAAAATTGAAAAAGTATGGGAAATAGATGCTTCA
Source organism: Parvimonas sp. M20 (assembly GCF_035282425.1). NCBI lineage: Bacteria > Bacillati > Bacillota > Tissierellia > Tissierellales > Peptoniphilaceae > Parvimonas > Parvimonas sp. M20. The sequence continues at coordinate 146,588 of NZ_JAYKBQ010000001.1, forward strand.
ACTATTGAAATAGAGAACGATTCAGGAAGGGATATTATATTAAAAGGGCTTCAAGATCGGATAAAAGTTACTGTAAGAGGTTTCGAGTCTGACTTAGCTAAGCTAAGCGCAGAGGATATAAAACTTTATGTTTCAGTAAAAAAAGAAGATGTTGGCAAAAATGTTCAAATAAAAGCTAAAAATATTGAAAATATTGAAATTGTAAAAATTTCAAATGATATTGTTAAAGCTATTGGAAAATAAATTTTAATTAAGCAATGGTAAACCCATTGCTTTTTTATAGATAAGTAATGAGGTTATGTATGGATCTGTTAAAAGGATTAAATAATAAACAATTAGAGGCTGTAGAGCATTTTGGATCTCCATTGTTGGTTCTTGCGGGAGCAGGAAGTGGAAAGACAAAGGTATTGACTACTAAAATAGCTTATGCAGTTTTAGAAAAAAATGTAAGTGAGTATGAAATTTTAGCTATTACTTTTACAAATAAAGCAGGAAAGGAAATGAAAGAGAGAATAGAAAATATCTTTAAAAGAGATATTTCTAGTATGTGGATAGGGACCTTTCACTCAATTTGCTCTAAAATTTTAAGATTTAATATAGAAAAAATAGGATATTCAAATAATTTTACTATTTATGATAGAGATGATCAAAAGTTAGTTTTAAAAGAGATTTTTAAACAAAATCCTACTTGGGAAAGTGTACTTGGAGAGTTTAAAAATGCAGTTATAGGAATTATAAGTGATGCTAAAGGGAAAAATGTTAAATCTAACGAATTTTCAAAATATTTTTCCTTTGGAAATAATACTGATGTAGTAGAAAAAATATATAAAAAATATGAGGAAATCTTAATTAAAAATAATGCTTTAGATTTTGATGACCTTATCTTTAAAACGATTGAACTTTTTAAAAAATGCCCTGAAGTTTTAGATTATTACTCTGAAAAATTCAAATATATTTATATTGATGAATATCAAGACACTAATGATGCCCAATATGAGATTATAAAACTTTTAGCATCTAAATATAAAAATGTATGTGCCGTTGGAGATATCGACCAATCAATTTATGGGTGGAGAGGTGCAAATATTTCAAATATTTTGAATTTCGAAAATGACTTTCCCAATTCAAAAATAATTTTACTTGAAGAAAATTATCGTTCAACACAAAAGATTTTAGATTGTGCTAATGAACTTATAAAAAATAATGTAAATAGAAAAGAAAAAAATCTCTGGACAAAAAAAGAGGGCGGAGATGAAATAATTTATAAAAGCTATCAAAATGAAAATTATGAGGCTATAGAAGTTGCACAAAATATTTCAAATTTGATTTTTGAAGGTTATAATTTATCAGATATCGCAGTTTTATATCGTGCAAATTTTCAATCTTTTGCAATTGAAAATGCTCTAAGAAAAAATTCTATTGCGTATAGAATGGTCGGTGGTCTAAAGTTTTACGATAGAAAAGAAATTAAAGACATTTTGGCATATTTAAAATTAATTGCAAATCCGAAGGATGATAATGCTTTTAGAAGGATAATAAATTATCCTAAGCGTTCAATTGGAAATGTAAGTTTGCAAAAACTAGAGGAATATTGCAATTTAGAAAATATTAGTCTTTTTGATGGACTTTTTAGAAATGAATTTTTGGATTCAGTGAGTAAAAAATTAAGAACTGAATTTGAAAATTTTAGAGATATGATTTTTGGTTTTATTACTTGTGTTGAAGATACAGAAATTGAAATTTTAGTTAAAGAGCTTTTAGAATCAATCAAATTTGTAGATTATTTAAGAGAAAATGAAAAGAAGGACTTTGAAAAGAAAGCTGAAAATATAAATTTATTTTTAGAAGAAATTTCTAATAATTATAAAAATGTGAAATTATTAGATTATCTTGAAACTAATAGTCTTTTATCAGATATAGATAAGACTGAAGACTCAGATGATACAGTTACTTTAACTACTATTCATTCAGCTAAGGGGCTTGAATATAAAGTTGTATTTATTATAGGAATGAATGAGGGAATATTCCCAAGTGAAAGGTCAATTAAAGAGAGAGATGATGGGCTTGAAGAGGAAAGACGACTTTTCTATGTAGCTATTACTAGAGCAAAAGAAAAACTTTTTATTTCATCAACAAAGAGTATGACTATGTATGGAAAATTAAATCTTTATAGAGTTTCAAGTTTTGTAGATGAAATAATTAATTATGTTGACGATAAAAGCATTAATCTTGAATTTAATTTTGATGAAGAAAGAGTTACTACTTCGAAAATTAGAAATGATGCTTATACAGATTATTCCAGAACTTATGTTTCAAATGCAGATTTAGGTAGAACAAAATTAGATAAACCACTAAATCATTATCAAAAGCCAACTAAGACTTCTTCTAAAGATGTTTATAAAGTTGGAGAAAAGATTATACATGAAAAATATGGTATAGGAACTGTAATTAAATGTGAAAAAGCAGGAACAAAGGTTATGCTTATGGTTGCATTTGATGGAGAAGGAATTAAATTATTTGATATAAAAAAAGACAAGCGTATAAAGAGGGCTTAATAATGGATAAAATGAAAGAAATTACAGAAAAATTAAATCTTTGGGCTTATCAGTATTATACATTAGACGAACCTATTGTAAGTGATGCTGAGTATGATAAACTCTATGATGAACTGTTAAGATTGGAAAAAGAAACAGGAGTAATTTTACCAAATTCTCCAACTCAAAGAGTAGGTGGAGAAGTTTTAGAAAAATTTGAAAAACATACACATTTAAAAGAGCTTTACAGTTTACAAAAGGCACAAAGTTTTGAAGAACTTGAAGATTTTCATAATAGATGCAAAAAACTTTTGAATGAATACAATTCTATAAATAGAACCAAAAAGACTTTGGAATATTATGTTGAGTATAAATTTGACGGATTAACAATAAATTTAACTTATGATAATGGAATTTTAATTTCTGCATCGACAAGAGGAAACGGAGTATATGGTGAAGAAGTTTTTGAACAAGTAAAGACAATAAAGAGTATTCCACTTAAAATTGATTATAAAGGTTTAATTGAAATACAGGGAGAGGCTATTATGCCACTTTCCGCTCTTGTAAAATATAATGAGACTGCTGAGTTACCTTTAAAAAATGCTAGGAATGCTGCTGCTGGTGCAATTAGAAATCTTGATCCTAAAAAAACTGCCAGTAGAAATTTAGATGCTTTTATTTACAATGTTGGTTTTAAGTCTGATGAACAATTCAAAACTCAAGAACAAATGATTTCATTTTTAAAAGAAAATAAATTCAAAGTAAATGGATATGAAAAAAAATGTCTTAATATAAATGAAATTAAAGATAAAATAAAAGAAATAGAGATTTTAAGAAAAAAAGTTGATTATTTGACAGATGGTGTTGTAATTAAAGTTAACGATTTTGAACTTAGGGAATTTTTTGGATATACTAATAAATTTCCTAGATTTGCAATAGCATACAAATTTGAAGCAGAGGAATATAGTACAATTTTAAAAGAAGTTGTGTGGAATGTGGGAAGAACAGGGAAAGTTACTCCAACTGCAATTTTAGAACCTGTTGAAATAGGAGATGTAACTGTTCAAAGAGCAACATTAAATAATTATGATGATATTTTAAGAAAAAAAGTAAAAATTAATTCAAGAGTTTTGATAAGACGTTCAAACGATGTTATTCCTGAAATTCTTGGAATAATGGACGAAGATAGTGAAAATGAGATAGAAATTAAAATGCCTACACACTGTCCTTATTGTAATAGTGAATTAATTAGAGATGGAGTACATTTCTTTTGTACAAATACGCTAGCCTGTACACCACAATTAACTTCTTCACTTGTTCATTTTTCAAGTAAGAATGCAATGAATATTGAAGGACTTAGTGAAAAAACAATTGAATCATTGTTTGACAAATTAGGAGTTGATAAAGTTTATAAAATATACGACTTAAAATATGATGAACTTATCACTCTAGAAAAATTTAAAGATAAAAAGGTTAATAATTTACTAAACTCAATAAAAGAGAGTAAAAAGGTAAATTTAGAGAACTTTATTTATGCACTTGGAATTAAAAATGTCGGAATTAAAACCGCAAAAGATTTAGCTAAAAAATATAAAAATTTAGATAATTTAAGAAATGCAACTGTTGAAGAACTACTACAAATTAATGATGTTGGAGATATTGTAGCTAATTCCATTTTTGAATTTTTTAATGATGAATATAGTAAAGATGCCTTAGATAAATTACTTGAAAAAGGAATAGAAGTAGTTCCTTATGAAGAAATTTCAAAAAGTGAATTTACAGATAAGAAAATAGTAATAACAGGAACTTTTGAGAAGTATAAAAGAAAAGATTTAGAAGATATTTTTTCACAAAATGGACTTATAGTTCAATCTGCAGTAGCTAAATCTACCGACTTTTTAGTGGTAGGAGAAAAGGCTGGTTCAAAATTAAAAAAAGCACAAGAGCTTGGAATTGAAATTATTACTGAAGAAAATCTTGAAAGTTTTTTACAAAGTATTAGTTTAAAATGATATATATTTTAATTTACCTCTATATTGATTGCAAAAAAATATTTAATATGATCTACCTAAGTACTTGCAAAGGCGAGTATTCTATGATATAATACTAATGTTAAATTTGAGTTTGTAAAAGGAGGTATGAAAATGTCAAAAAGATGTGCAATTTGTGATAAAACAAAATTATTTGGAAATAAAGTAACTTTTTCACATAGAAAGAGCAGTAGATCATGGGGAGCAAATATTAGAAAAGTTAGAGTTGTTGTTGACGGTTCTGTAAAGAGAATTAATGTTTGTACTACATGTTTAAAGAGTGGTTTTGTTGAAAGACCTTCATTTACTTCAGCTGAATAATTATAAATATGATTTTTGGGAAGATTTTTATCTTCCTATTTTTTTGCTATTTTATTTAAAAAATTTTACAACTTTACATAAGAAATTTTATATAATAATGTATAACATATTTCTACAATTTAATGATATTATTTTAAATGTAAAAATTCAAAAATTTAATAACAAAAAAATTTGACTAAATGCAAAAAATATTTTATACTTATATGAGTTAAATTATTAAGTTCAAGGTAGTGATTTTATAAAAATAGCAGTTATTGGTGCAGGTGCATCAGGAGTTATGAGTGCAATATTTTCAAAGAATGAAAACAGTGAGGTTTTTTTATTTGATGGAAATGAAAAAATTGGAAAAAAAATTTATATCTCCGGTAAAGGAAGATGTAATATTACAAACTCAAAAGAAATTTACGAATTTTTTGATGAAATAAATAGAAATAAAAATTTTTTATATAGTAGTTTATATTCTTTTACTAATGAAGATATTTTAAGTTTTTTTAATGATAATGGACTGAAAACTAAAGTTGAACGTGGGGGAAGAGTTTTTCCGTTTTCTGATAAATCAAGTGATGTTATAAAAGTTTTGGAAAAAGTATTAAATAATAAAGGCATAAAAATTATTTTAAATACTGAAATTGAAGATGTAAAACTTATTGGAGAAAAATTTCAACTAATATGCAATAAAGATTATGGACTTTTTGATAAAGTTATATTTGCTACTGGGGGTAAATCATATCCTTTTACAGGTTCTAGGGGAAGGGGACATGAAATTTTAAAGAAGTTGGATCATACAATAACAGATTTAAAAGCTGGACTTGTTGGAATTGATGTAAAAGAAAATATTAGGAAATATTCAGGAGTAAGTTTAAAATTTGTAGATTTTAAGATTTATAATGCAAATAGAAAGCTTTTACATTCTGAGTTTGGAGAAATGCTTTTTACACATACTGGTTTTAGTGGACCAATTGTTTTAAAATCAAGTAAGTATTTTGATAATTCAAAAGATTTTCTTGTTTCAATTGATTTAAAACCTAAACTTGATCAGCATACATTAGATCTTAGATTACTAAGGGAATTTGATCAAAATAAGAATAAAAATTTAAAAAATGTTCTTTCGAATGTTTTAATAGGTTCTATGGTTGAACTTGTACTCGAAAAATCTGGAGTTAATGGAGAAATTTCAGTTAATCAGATTAATAAAGAAGATAGAAAAAAGCTTGTAGAAACTATAAAAAATTTAAAATTTAACTTTAAGAGCTTAAGACCATTAAGTGAAGCAATCATTACTATTGGGGGAGTTTCAGTTAAGGAAGTCAATTCATCTACAATGGAAAGTAAGCTGATAAAAAATTTATATATTGTAGGGGAACTCTTAGATGTAGATGCAAATACAGGTGGATATAATCTAACTATTGCATTTTCAACTGGACATTTAGCTGGGGTTTCCTGTATAGAGGGAGAGTAATTATGGATTATATTATAGCAATAGATGGACCTTCAGGAGTTGGTAAGAGTACCATTGCAAAAAAACTTTCTAAAATATTAAAGATTAATTATATAGATACAGGAGCAATGTATAGAGCAATTGCTTTTAAACTTATTTCAAATGATATTCCTTTAGATAATCATGATAAAATCAAAGAAATTTTAGAAAATACTGATTTTACATATAAATCCAATTGTCTTTATATGGATGGTGTGAAATTAGGAAAGGAAATTAGAACTGATGAGATTTCAAAAGGAGCATCCTTGGTTTCAAGTTATGATTATGTTAGAAAAAATTTAGTAGATATTCAAAGAAAAATCGGAATGGAAGCTAGTTGTGTACTAGATGGTAGGGATGTTGGAACTGTAATTTTTCCAAAAGCTGATTTTAAGTTTTATTTAACTGCTTCTTCAAAGGAAAGAGCAAAAAGAAGATTTCTACAAAGTGAAAGAAAAAAAGGTCTTAATTTAGAACAAGTTAGAGAAAGTATAGAAAAAAGAGATTTCGATGATATGAATAGAGAAGCATCTCCACTTAAAAAGGCAAAAGATGCAATTGAAATAGATTCTACTGATAAGACTCTTAAAGAAACTATTTTAGAGTTTTTATCCTATATTAGAGGAGATAATAATGTATAAGTTTTTACTTGGGATAGTTTCTATTCTTATTAAAATTATATATAGGGTTAGAGTAAATGGAATTGAAAATTTTAAAGATGATGAGCCTATTATTATAAGTGCTAATCATATTCATATTTTTGATCCAGTAATTCTTGCTACATTAACTAAAAAACAGATATTTTTTCTTGCAAAAAAAGAACTTTTTGATAAAAAGATTTCGGCAAAATTCTTTTCAAAACTAGGTGTTATACCTATAGATAGAGAAAATACTGATTTAAAAGCAATAAAGTCTTGCTTTAGAGTTATTAGATCAGGAAATATACTTGGAATTTTCCCTGAAGGAACTAGAGTTAAAACTATCGACATCAACAATATGAAAAAAGGTATAGCTTTAATTGCCTTAAAAAATAAAGTCAATATTTTGCCAATTCATATTGAAGGTACTTATAAAATCTTTTCTAAAATAACTGTTGATATATACCCTATGATTGAAATTAGTGATTTTGAAAATATGGAGGATTCGGAGGCTATTGATAAATTGACAGAAGAATTATTTAATAAAATTTATCAAGGAAAGTATGGAGATTTATATAGCAAATAATGCAGGTTTTTGTTTTGGAGTAAAGCGAGCTGTAAAATTAGCCGATAAAACTTTAAATGAAAATCATAATAATGAAAATGTGTATTCTTATGGAGAATTAATTCACAATCCACAAGTTGTTGAAAAATTTGATAAAAAAGGACTTAAAATAATAGATAAGTTTGAAGAAGAGACAAAAGGAACTATTGTTTTACGTTCTCATGGAATACATCCTAGTATAAAGAAAAAAATGGAGGAATATGGACATAAGTATATTGACTGTACTTGTCCAGTTTTATTAAATATATATAGAAAAATTGAAAAAAAAGTTGAAAATGGATATGAGATTATAATTATCGGAGATAAAAATCATCCAGAAATTAAAGCTATGGTTGGTTATTGTGGTGATAAAGTTTGTGTAATAAATACAAAAGAAGAAGCCGAAACGATAAAAAATAAAAAAAATTTATATATTATTTCACAAACAACCAATTTAGTAGAGAAATTTTTTCAATTTTCTGATATAATAAAGGATAGGAATGAAAATGTTATAATTGAAAATACAATTTGTGATGCAACTTCAAAAAGACAAAATTCTTGCGAAGAAATTTCTAAGAAGGTAGATTGTATGATAGTTATTGGGGGATACAGTAGCTCAAATACAAATAAGCTTTATGATGTCGCCAAAAAGCATTGTAAAAATGTATATAGAATTGAAACATTTTTAGATTTGCCATTGAAAGATATGGTAAAATATAAGAAAATAGGATTAACCGCCGGTGCTTCAACTCCGGATTGGTTAATAGAGGAGGTAGTTGAAGGTATGGAAATTTTAAGCAAGGATGAATTTATGGAACAAATAGAAGGGAGTATTAAGAAAATTTATCCAAGAGACATAGTGAAAGGAACTATAATTTATGTCACTGAAACTGAAGTTATGGTAAACATTGGTTATAGAAGTGATGGGATTATAAAACTTGATGAGTTATCTTCTGACGTTACTAAAAAACCTAAAGATTTATTTCATGAAGGACAAGAAATTGACGTTTATGTAATTAAACTTGATGATGGAGAAGGTAATGTTGTTTTATCAACTAGAAGAGTAGAATCATTAAAAGATTGGCAAAATCTTGTTGAAAAATTCAATAATAAAGAGTTGGTAGAAGCAGAAGTAGTAAAAGAAGTTAAAGGGGGCCTATTAGCTACTGTTGATGGAATTAATGCTTTTATTCCCGCAAGTCATATTACAACTAGCTTCGTAAAAGATTTTACACCATATATTGGTCAAAAATTAGAATGTGCAATAATAAATATTGATGAAAGAAAGAAGAAAGTTGTTCTTTCAAGAAGAGAAGTAGAAGAAAAAGAATTAAATGAAAAATTAGATTTAGCTTGGAGCAAATTAGCTGTTGGTGATGTTTTAACAGGAACAATTAGAAAGTTAACTGACTTTGGAGCATTTGTAAATTTAGGAGATGTTGATGGTTTAATTCATGTTTCAGATATTTCTTGGAATAGAATTAAAAAACCTTCTGATATTTTAAATGTCGGAGATGAAGTAGAAGTTGTTATTTTAAAACTTAACAGAGAAAGAAATAGAATTTCTTTAGGTTTAAAACAATTGACAAAAAAACCATTTGAATTATTCTTGGAAAATAATTCAGTTGGAGATGTAGTTACAGGTACTGTAATTAATCTTGTTGATTTTGGTGCATTTGTTAAGTTAAAAGAAAATGTTGAAGGCTTAGTTCACATTTCTCAAATTTCTTATGACCACATTGAAAAGGCTTCAGATGTATTAAACATTGGTGATGAAGTAGAAGTAAAAATTATAAATATTGATGAAGAAAATCAAAAAATTTCTTTATCAATAAAAGAATTTCTTGAAAAACCAGTTGAAGAAACAGTTGAAGAAGAAAAAGAAGTAGTTGTAGAAGAAGAAAAAGAAGAAAAATTTGAAAATCAAGAATTGGACAATTCAATCGGTGCGTTACTTGATATAGAATTATAATTTTAAATTTTTTATATAGCTGTCGAAAAAATCGACAGCTATTATTTTGCTCGCATTGAAATAAATTTCATTAAGGTATATAATTTAGTTGGAGTGATTTTTTATGAATATAAAATTTTTTAATAAAAGTTCTGATGAACGACGAAATATGATTCTTAGTGAAAAAGTATTAAAGACCATAGTTATTTTAACTATACCTATTTTTATGATGGGTTTGGTGCAATCTTTAATTCCTATTACAGATGGATTATTTTTAAATAATAAAGCGGGTTATATTATAGCGGGAGCTATTGGATTTTCTCAATCTGTTATAAACATTTTAAATGCATTTTCACAGGGGCTAAGTGTAGCCGCTTCAGCAATGATTGGACAATTATATGGTAAGGGAGATATAGAAAAAACTAAACAGGCTTCAGTACAAATTTTGGTTTTATCTTTTACAATAGGATTGATTTTGTCACCACTTTGTATAGTATTATCCTATGTAATTTCAAGAGGAGTAAATGAAGAATTATCAGTGCATGTTTTTCAGTATCTTGGACTATATTCTTTTGTTTTACCTTTCTTATTTATGGCAGCTATTTTTAATTCTATTAAAAATGGAACGGGTCATCCGGAAGCTCCATTTTTTCGGATGATTATTTTGTTAGTTTTTAAAGTTATTTTTAATACAATATTTTTGTCAATACTAAATTTAGGTGTTTTTGGTGCAGTATCTGCTTCCTTTATGTCTTACTTTTTAATTGGAATTTGGATGTATTATGATTTGTTTATAAAAAAATCTGATATGCAACTTTCTTTAAAAAACTTTAAATTTGACTTTGAGTTTATTAAAAAGACGATGAATTTAGCAATTCCTAGCATATTATCATATATTTTAGTATATATCGGATTCTTTTTAATTAATAAAGAAGTAGTAAAATATGGATCTATTGCACTTAATGCTTCTACCATTGCTTCTAATATAAATTCAATTTATTTCATTTTGCCAACAAGTGTTGGAACTACAGTTACAACAATGATTAGTATGAATATAGGAAACGGAAATGTAAAAAATGCAAAAAAAATATTTTATTATGGAATTTTATTTTCTTTGATGATAGTTTTTGCTATTATTATAATTTTTACTCCTTTAAATCCTTATATTGTAGAGTTATTCCAAAAGAATCCTGAAATTACTACTATAACTAATAAAGCTTTAACAATTTATATGTATTCTGTAATTGGATTTGGAATTTTTACAGTTGAACAAGGAGTATTTATTGGTTTGGGAAGAACGAAAATGCCTTTACTTACTGGAATAATGAGAATTTGGCTACTTAGATATATTTTTATAGTATTTACAGAAAAATATTTGGGTGTATATTCAATATTCTGGGGTAATTTATTTTCAAACTGTATGGCTGCATTTATATTTTTCTTTTTTGTTATGAAAGTAAAATGGGAATCGGCAATTAAAGATTTATAAAAATCTTGATTTTTTTCTTAAAATTTGATATAGTAATCTATATACTTATGTATAAATTAGGAGGTTTTTTTATGGAATTTAATAATAAATTAGGTAAAGTTTCTATTAATCCTGTTGTGATTAAAACAATTGTAGCTAATGTGTTAAGAGAAAGTTATGGAGTTAGTGGATTGGCTAATGTTTCTCCTAAAGATGGAATTTATCAACTTTTGGGTTGGGATAATTCTGGTAAAGGTGTTCATGTAGTACTTAAAGAAAATAATATTTTTATAGATTTACATATTGTTACTCAATACGGAATAAAGATATCAACAGTCTGTGAAAATATAATAGAAAATGTAAAATATAATGTTGAAAACTTGACAGGATTAACTGTAAAAAAAGTTAATGTTAATGTGCATGGAATAAAATTAGAAGGTAATTAGGAGGAAGTTATGATAAATAGTGAACAGTTGCAAATGGCATTTGTAAGAGCTCGTAATTATCTTGAAACAAATAAAGAGATAGTTAATAGCTTAAATGTGTTTCCAGTTCCTGATGGAGATACAGGTACTAATATGTCTTTGACTATTAAATCAGCAATAAAGAATTTAGAAAATTCAAAAATTAATACTTGTGCAGATGTTACTAAAGCTATTAGCGATGGTGCATTGATGGGAGCAAGAGGAAACTCAGGAGTAATCTTATCTCAAATTTTAAGGGGATTCTATTTAGGAAGTAAAGAAAGTGTAACTCTTGATGTTGAAACTATTAAAGAATGTTTTGTAAATGCTTATAAGGTTGCTTATAAATCAGTTATAAAACCCACTGAAGGAACAATTTTAACAGTTATAAGAGAAATGGGTGAGTTTGCAGAAGCCAACTACACTCATTATAATGATGAAATAGAATTTTGCAAAGAAATTTTAAAGGAAGGTTTTAGAAGTTTGGAAAAAACTCCTGAAATTTTACCTATTTTAAAAGAAGCAGAAGTAGTGGACGCAGGCGGTCGTGGATTGATGTATCTTCTTGAAGGTGCATTAGGAGATGAAATAGTAGAAATTAAAAATAATTACGAATTTAACAGACCTGCAAGAATTGAACACTTAGCTGCACAACAAGATGAAGATATTAAATTTGGATATTGTACTGAATTTATGGTTACAAGTGATTCAGAAGAATATGGAATATTAAGAGATAAGCTTTCAAGTATTGGAGATTCTTTAATTGTAGTTAAGGGCGATAATATTATAAAAGTTCATGTTCATACCAATCATCCAGGACAAGCAATTGAATGGGCATTAGAATTTGGACCTTTACATGACTTAAAAATTGATAATATGAGAAGACAACATAATCATTTACATCATACAGACAAAGAAGTTGCAGATGCTAAGCATTCTGAAGAAGTTAAAGAACATAAAAAATATGGTTTTATTTCTATTTCGACAGGAGATGGTATTGATGAAATCTTTAAGAGTATGGGGGTAGACGAAATTATTACTGGGGGACAAACAATGAATCCTTCAACTGAAGATATATTAAAAGCAGTTGAAAAGATTAATGCTGATGATATTTTTGTTTTCCCTAATAATAGTAATATTATACTTGTTTCAGAACAAGCAGCAAAAATTTCAAAGAAAAGACTTCATGTTATAAAAACAAAACAAATCCCACAAGCATTTAGTTCATTATTTAATTTTGATGAATCTCTATCAGTTGATGAAAATATTGAACTTATGACTGAAGCTATTTCCAACATTAAAGTTGGTCAAATAACTTATGCTCTGAGAGATACCGAAATTGAAGGAGTAAAAATCAAAAAAGATGACTTTATGGGCTTAAATGAAGGTAAGATAACTGTTTCTAAAAAGAAAATAGAAGATACATTTAAAGAACTTATTGATCAGCTTGTTGATGAAGATTCATCTATAGTAAGTCTTTACTATGGAGAAGATGTAAAAGAAAAAGATGCTGAAAAATTAGTAAAATTAATTGAGAAAAAATATAAAGATATTGAAGTTGAATTGGTATATGGTGGTCAACCATTATATTACTATTTGATTTCAGTTGAGTAGAAAAAGTCCGAAAGGACTTTTTTTGTAAGGATAATTATGGAATTAAAAGATATTAAGGGAATTGGAGAAAAGAAAATTGCTCTTTTAAATAAACTTGGAATTTTTACAGTTAATAATTTATTAGAGTATTTTCCATATTCTTATATTGATACAACAAAATTTAAAAAAATTTCTGAAATAACTGAAGAAGGAAGTTATTCATATAGATTAAAAATTATTTCTTTAATGGAAAATAGAAAAAAAAGAAATATTAGAGTTACAAAATTTTTAGCAATGGATGAGGAAATGAATTATTGCACAATTGTATATTTTAATAATATCTTTATTTCAAAAAATTTAAAGATTAATAATGTATATGAAATGTATGGAAGGGCAAAATTACTTGGAAAAAATGTTGAAATTCAGTCTCCTACAATGCAAAATAAAGCTAATATTATTGGAAGTATAATTCCACAATATCATTTGTGTAAAGGAATTTCTAATCTAGACTTAGTTAAGATTATTCAAAATTTATTAAAAAAGAATTCATATTTTGAAGAAAAACTACCTAGTAATATTCTAAATGAATTAAACTTAGAAAGCTATGACAATGCAATTAGAAACATACATTTTCCAAAAGATAACGAAAGTTTTATTAGAGCTAAAAGAAGACTTGCATTTGACGAGATTTTTTATTTTCAACTCTCTATGAAAAAATTAAAGAGAAATAATGATGATGCTATTAGATTTGAGATAAAAGATGAAACGTATGATTTTATAAAATCTTTGAGTTTCAAATTGACAAATTCACAAAATAAAGTATTGGAAGATATTTTTAGAGATATGTCTAACGATAAACAAATGAATAGACTAATTCAAGGAGATGTGGGTTGTGGTAAAACAATAATCTCTTTTATTGCTATGTTTAATGTTATAAAAAATGGATTTCAATCAGTTTTAATGGCTCCTACTGAAATTTTAGCTAGACAGCATTATGAAAATGCTAAAAATCTTTTTTCAGATTATAATATAAAAGTTGAGTTATTAGTTGGAAGTTTAAAAGAATCCGAAAAGAAAGCTATTAGAGAAAAGCTAGAAAACGGAGAAATTGATATTGTAATTGGAACACATGCGGTTTTTCAGGAAAAAGTTGTTTACAAAAATTTGGGCTTTGTTATTACAGATGAACAGCATAGATTTGGAGTTAAACAAAGACTTTTACTTTCTAAAAAATCTAAAAATCCAGATATATTAGTAATGAGTGCAACTCCAATACCTAGGACTGTCGGTCTTGTTATGTTCTGTGATTTGGATATTTCTACTATTGACGAATTGCCTAGCGGTAGAGGAAAGGTGAATACTTATTTTGTAGATGAAAATTATGAAGAAAGATATATGAATTTTATAAAAAAATATATATCAGAAGGACGTCAAGCCTATATTGTTTGTCCACTTGTTGATGAAAGCGATACATTGGAATTACAGTCAGTTATAAATTTATATGAACGTCTAAAAGAAAGATATTTTCAAGACGTTGAAATTGAGTTTATACATGGAAAGATAAAACCTGTTGACAAAGACAAGATAATGAAAAATTTTGAAAACGGAAAAATAAAAGTTTTAGTTGCAACTACTGTAATAGAAGTTGGTATTAATGTTCCTAATTCAAATATAATGGTAATTTATAATGCAGAAAGATTTGGTCTTAGTCAATTACATCAACTAAGAGGAAGAATAGGAAGAGGAAATTATGAAAGTTTTTGTATTTTAGTTAGTAATAACAAAAGTACAAATGTAAAAAAGAGAATGAATATAATGTGTTCATCAAATGATGGTTTTTATATTTCTGAACAAGATTTTTTACTTAGAGGATATGGTGATATTCTAGGATATCGACAATCAGGAGAAGCCAGATTTAAAATTTTAAATATCCAAAAAGATTATGAGCTTTTAAAATCTGCAATAAAATATGTTGATGAGCTTTTGAGTGAGGATTTTAATTTTGAAAAAGAAGAAAATCAAGTTTTAAAAAGAAATGTTGATGAGTTTATCCAAAATTTAAGTAATAATATTATTATGAATTAGATTTTAAAGTTACTTCATAGTGTAATCAAAATTGCAATTAGTGTTAAATTATGATATTGGTGATAGAGGGGGATTTTTTGATTAGGAAATTATATAAAATTATTAGTTTTAATTATTTTATTAATATAGTAATTTTTGCTGTTTGTCTATTAACTTCTATTTGTCAACTTCTTGTTTATGTTTATACTAAAAAAATAGTTGATAAATTTATAGAATTAAATGGTATTTATTACTATGGCGTTAAAATATTTATGGGCTTATTGTTTGCTTTTTTGGTTATGAATACCTTAAAAAAATTTTTATTTTCAGTTATTGCTATAAAGCTAGAATATAAAATTTTGAGTAAATATATTTTAAATATAAAAGATTTAAAAGAAGAAGAATTAAACAATTCCATTGTTATCATGGATAGAATTTCAAAATTTACGGATTTTCTAGATAATAATTTAAACAGTCTTATTTATACACCTTTTTCATTTATATTTACTTTTTTGGGAATTTTTTTGATTGATAGAATGACTGCTATAATAATTATACCAGTTGTTATAACTACAGTGTTTATCGACTTTTTGCTAACAGATAAACTGATATATTCTTCACAAAAGTATTATAGAGAATATAGTGATTGTATAAATTTTCAAAAAGAGATGTTAGAAAAAATAGAAAATATAAAAATTAATGGTCTTGAACATTATATTGATAGTTTACATAGAAAAAAACAAGAAAAATTATTGAAATCTAAAAATTATCTCACATTTAGAGAACAAATTTCTTATATTCCTGCACTATTAAACGAATATTTACCGACTATTATATTAATTTTTATAGCAATTTTAAGAGTAAAATATTCTCCTATGAGCTATGGTCAGTTTTTTGCACTACTTAGTATGGTTGTTGGGATATCATTACCTTTTACAAAATTTTTAAGAACAATCACTAATTTGAAATCAGTAAGTGTTTTGTTTGATGACATTGTAAAAATAATAGATTTAAAAGATTGTCATATCATTAAGAATAATTTTAAAAGTTCAAAGTTTACTGATAATACAGTAATTAATGTTAAAAATTTGGATTTTAATTATGGAGATAAAATTATTTTTAGGGATGTAAATTTTAGTGTAAAGAATGGTGAAAAAATTTCTATAATTGGGGAAACTGGCTCAGGAAAGTCTACTTTGATAAAAATTATTTTAGGGTTATATGACTTAAATGAAAAAACAAGAATAAATATTTTTGGATTTGATGTTAATAATGAAAAAAGAGAAATTTGGGAAAATATTGGATATGTTGATAATAATACATATTTATTTGATGGGAGTATAAATTATAATATTACTTTAAAAAATGATTTAACCAATTCTGAATTAAAAAATTTAGAAAATATAGCTTTAATGCTTGGTATAAATTATTTATTAGATAAAGATTTGAGGATAAAGCAATTTGGAACAAATTTATCTGGAGGAGAAAAATTGAAAATTTGTATAGCCAGAGCATTATTTAGAAATCCAAGTCTTTTGATTTTAGACGAACCTACATCTGCCCTTGATGATTATAGTGAGGATTTGTTTTGTGATTTGTTGAAAAATATTAATGTTACAACTATATTGGTTACTCACAGAAAAAAACTTATGGATATGAGTGATAGAATACTTAAAATTTCAGATAATAAAGTTTTTGAAATAAATAAGGAGAGTGAAATTAATGTTTAAAAAAATTAATTTAGTAACAAAAAGTTTTAATTTACTTTCTGGAATTTCATTTCTATTCAATGCATTTCAAAGTGTTTTTGCAGATTTTCTTTTTGGAATATTATATTTTTTAATTTTTGAAAAATTGTATTATTGTAAAATAGAATATCCATTTTTAATGTTATTAACATTTTTAGTTTTTTTATATTTTGTGTTTTTAATCCCTTTTTGGGGATATCATATGGAAAAAGGTGTTAATATATATACTAAAAATTTAACTAATTTAGTTTTTAAAACAATTTTTAATAGAGATAATGTTGTACATTCATCTGAAAATATTACTTTAATTCAACATGATGTAATAAATGATTCAAAGATATTAGGCTGGAATCTTGTAGTGCTTTTTCAAGCGATTTTATCAGGTATTATATCAACTATTGTTATTTTTAATGCTTCATACAAAATGTTACTATTCCTTTACATTTTAGGTTTAATTGCAATAATATTAAATTTATTTTTTATAAAAATTATAAAAAAATTATATTTGTGTATAAGAAAAAATACTGAGCTTAAAATAAAATATGTATCTGATTATGTTAATAATTTAATAATAATAAATATTTTTGGATTAAGTGAATCAGTAGAAAGTGATATTTTAAGAGTATTGGAGGAAGTTTATAAACAAAAAATAAAAATAAAATTTTACGAGACAATAACTTTTTTCATAGACAATATAGTATATAAAATTGGATTTAAATTAATAATAATTATATATGGAATGTATCTTGTTTCAATAGGAGATATAAATTTTGGATATTTATTGTTATGTTTTTCTATGGTTGAAGGGATAATTTTCTTTTTGAGTTATACAGGTGAATATATATCTATTATTCAAAAAATATTTATAAGTATTTCTAAAGTTAACACTTTTTTATATTCTAAAAGAAATTCTGAAATTTCGAAATTTGTTTTAAAGCCCGTATCTAGGATAGAATTTAAGGATGTATTTTTTAAATTTTTTGACAGTAAAGAGTATTTAATAAATGGATTAAATTTAGAATTTGACTTTTCAAATAACTATATAATTTGTGGTAAAAACGGTATTGGTAAAAGTACAATCTTTAAATTGATATTTGATATTTTAAAACCTGATAAAGGGAGCATTAACTTTAATTATTGTAAATTAGAAAATAGCGGAAATCCTGTTTATGTATCTCAAGAGCCTTTGATTTTTTCAGGCACTGTAAGAGAAAATATATTACTTGATAAAAGAAATGTTAGTGATGACAAAATATATAAAGCTTTACAAACAGTTTGTTTAGATAATTGGGTAGATTCTTTGGATGATGGACTTGACTTTTATATTGATGAAAAAGTAAGTGTTTTATCTAAAGGAGAAAAGATGAGATTAACAATAGCTAGGGCGTTAATAACTAACCCTCAAATACTTTTTTTAGATGAACCTGATGCAAATTTAGATGTTGAAACAATAAAATTAATTATAAACAATATAAAAAAATTATATAAATGTAAATTTATGATTATTTCACATCTAACAAAGTATAATATTTATGATGAAGAATTTAAAATAATTGAGTTGTAAAAAGAAATGTTGACAAGTTTATTAATAATATTATTATGAATTAAAGAAAAGAGATAGAGTTGATTTTTATCTCTTTTTTTAGTTTAATTTAAAAATAATAGTATAAACTTTTATTATCTGATATTATTTATAAAAATCAAATTAAAATAATATCATTATATTAAATTTAGTTACAAAAAGATTGAAAAAATAATAAAAAAATGATACACTTATTGTATAAAATTAAAGGAGAAAGACTATCTTATGGATTTAGATTTTAAAAGAGTAGTTATTAAGCTTAGTGGAGAAGCTTTGTCTGGTGGAATTGGACATGGACTCCATGATGAAACAATTGAAAAAATTTGTAAATCAGTAAAAGATGTATATGATTTAGGTATTCAAGTTTGTATTGTAGTTGGTGGTGGAAATTTTTGGAGAGGTCGTTCAAGTGAAAAAATAGAACGTTCAACTTCTGATCATATGGGTATGCTTGCAACTATAATAAATTCTTTAAGATTACAAGCTACACTTGAAAATATGGGAGTACCTACAAGAGTTCAGACAGCAATTAATGTTCATGAAGTTGCTGAACCTTTCATAAAAAGAAAAGCTGAACGTCATCTTGAAAAAGGGAGGATTGTTATTTTCGGTGCAGGAACAGGTATGCCATATTTTTCAACTGATACTACTGCAGCTTTAAGGGCAGCGGAAATGCAAGCAGATGTAATTTTACTTGGTAAAACAGGAACTGATGGCATATATGATAAAGATCCAAATAAATTTAAAGATGCAAAGAAATTTGAAGAGTTAACATATATAGAAATTTTAAATAGAGGATTAGGTATAATGGATGCTACTGCTACTTCTCTTTGTATGGATAATGATATTCCACTTGTTGTATTCGGAATTGACAATCCAGAAAATTTAGTTTCAGTAGTAAAGGGCGAAAAGGTAGGAACAATAGTAAGGGGGAAATAAAATGCATAAAGAAATAATTAATGAATTAGAAAGAAAAATGTCAAAATCAATAGAGTCTTATGAAACAGAATTAACAACAATAAGAGCTGGTAGAGCAAATCCTACAATATTGGATCAATTTACTGTTGATTATTATGGTACAGAAACACCAATTAAACAAGTTGCATCTATTTCTGTTCCAGAAGCAAGATTATTGGTAATTCAACCTTGGGATGCTTCTTTGATAACTCCTATAGAAAAAGTTATTTTAGCATCAAATTTAGGTATAACTCCATCTAATGATGGAAAAGTTATAAGATTACCTTTCCCAGCTTTAACTGAAGATAGAAGAAAAGAATTAGTTAAGGTTGTAAAAGGATATGGAGAAAACGCCAAAATTGCTATTAGAAATTTGAGACGTGATGGACTTGATAAATTGAAAAAACTAGAAAAAGATAAGGAAATCAGCGAAGATGAATTAAGACAAGCTGAAGAAGAAGTTCAAAAAGTTACAGATAAATTTATTAAAAAAGTTGAAGATATTACAAAATTAAAAGAAAAAGAGTTAATGGAAATTTAATGAAAGATATAGATTTTACAAATATACCAAAACACATCGGTATTATTATGGATGGCAATGGAAGATGGGCAAATAATAGATTTTTGCCCAGAATTGCTGGACATAAAGAGGGAATGAATAGAGTAGTTGATATTGTTGAAGAGTGTTGTAAAATAGGGGTTAAAACTCTAACTTTGTATGCTTTTTCGACTGAAAATTGGAAAAGACCTAAAGATGAAGTTAAAGGTCTTATGAATATTTTGGTTATTTATATAAATTCTCAATTAAAAAGAATTTTAGAAAATAATATTATTTTTAGAGTTATTGGAGATTATAGTAGATTACCAAGTTCAATAGTTAAGTTACTAGACAATAGTATAGATAAGTCAAAAAACAATACAGGAATGGTTTTGAATATCGCATTAAATTATGGCGGTAGGGCAGAAATTATTTCTTCTATAAAAGACTTATTTGATGATGTTTCAAAAGGTAATTTTTCAATAGACGATTTGAATGAAGAAAGTTTTAAGAATTATTTATATACAAAAGAAAATTCTGACGTTGATTTAATGATAAGAACTGGAAATGAAAAGAGAATAAGTAATTTTTTAATTTATCAGTTAGCTTATTCTGAGTTTTATTTTACAGATACTTTGTGGCCTGAATTTTATGCTAATGATTTGTATGAGGCTATATATGATTTTCAAAATAGAAATAGAAGATTTGGGGGAATTTAATGACTAGCTTTATCAATAGAACTATAAGTGGAGTATTGATGTTAATAATATCTTTTATATGTATATGGCTTAAAGGATATGCACTTATGGGTTACACTATGACTATTACAGTTTTATGCTTAATTGAATTATTTAGGACATTTAAGTTAAATGATTTATTTATAATTTCTTTTAGTATATTGTTTTCTATAGCAATGGTGTACTCTATAGGTATTTCAAATAAAAGTTTAGTATTAACTTGTTTTTCATTGTATTTTCTTGTTGTTTCTATTTATTATTTATTTTTTAATAAAATTAATATTGAAAACTTAGGAAAATTGTTGTTCTCTTTTATATATATTTCAGTTCCTATGGGAGTTTTCTTAAGACTTGGAGAAAATAATCTTCTTTGGGCTGTATTTTTAACTTCTTGGGGAACTGATACATCTGCTTATCTGTTTGGAATAATTTTTGGAAGGCGAAAGTTATATCCTAGTATAAGTCCAAAAAAGACGGTAGAAGGTTCTTTAGGCGGGATTTTTGGGTCTCTTATACTGTTAAATGTATTTAATTTTTTTGTTTTAAAATTTGATATTGTTTTTATAATTGTTTCAGGAATAATTCTTTCTATTGTTGCTCAATTAGGAGACTTATTTGCATCGAAAATAAAAAGAGAAATAGGAATAAAAGATTTTAGTAATATTATCAAAGGACATGGTGGATTTTTAGATAGATTTGACAGTATAGTGTTTGTGACGCCTTTGGTTTATATTATTTTTTGTATATTTGGAGGTAGTATTTAATGATTATAAAAATAATAGTAGCACTTTTAGTATTTATGGTTGTAGTTGTAGTTCATGAATTTGGACATTTTATTTTTGCGAAAAGAGCAAAGATAAAAGTTAATGAGTTTTCTGTTGGAATGGGGCCAAAAATTATTGGCAAACAAAAAGGTGATACATTATATTCAATCAGAGCCTTACCATTAGGTGGTTTTTGTGCTATGGAGGGTGAAGATGAAAACGAAGAAGAACAGGATTTAGATTTTTCAGAAAGAGGACACTTTAATGGTGCAACAATAAGCGGAAGAATTTTAACTATATTTGCTGGACCTTTGTTCAACTTTATATTGGCATTTGTTATTCTTTTCTCGCTGTTTGCAATTAGAGGACATCAAACAACAACTGTAGAGAGTGTCAAAAAAAATTCTGTTGCTCTTAAATGTGGGATACAACCGGGAGATAAAATTATAGGTATTGGAGATTATGAAATAAAATCTTGGAAGGATATTCATACAAGCCTCTCAAAATTAGATAAGCAAGAAACTGGTGTTAAAGTAATAAGAGGAAATAAAGAAATAGATATTTTAGTAAAATTTGAAAATTCTGATGAAAAAGTTTTAGGTGTTACATCAAAATTAGAAAGAAGTTTGCTAATGTCAGTGAAAGAAAGTTTAAATACATTTTTTTATTTTATAAGTTCTATGTTTGATATTTTAAGACAATTATTTACTGGAAAAGTTGGAGTAGGACAGCTATCTGGACCTATAGGAGTAGTTGGAGCAATAAGTAGTGCTGCTAGTAATGGTATATACTCATTATTATACATTACTGCTTTTCTAAGTGTGAATTTAGGATTTATAAACTTGTTACCAATACCTGCTTTGGATGGTGGAAGATTAGTTTTCTTGTTTATAGAATTAATTTTAGGTAGACCGGTTTCAAGGTCTAAGGAAGGTTTAATTCATACAATAGGATTTATATTTTTAATGGGTCTTATTTTATTTGTATCATTTAAAGATGTAATAAGACTAGGAATTTTTGGAGCAAATTAATGGAAAGAAAAATAACTAAGAAAATTTATGTGGGGAACGTGCCTATTGGAGGTGGTTCTCCTATTTCTATACAATCAATGACAAATACAATAACAAAGGATGTTGATTCAACTGTAAAGCAAATTAATCAATTTGCAACAGAAGGTTGCGACATTAGTCGTTCAGCGGTTAATGATTTAGACGACGCTTTAGCTATTAATAAGATAAAATCCTTAACTTCAATACCTTTTATTGCAGATATTCAATATGATTATAGACTTGCAATAATGGCAGCTGAAAATGGAGCTGATTGTTTAAGAATTAATCCTGGAAATATTGGTGGAAAAAAGAAAGTTAAAGAAGTTGTAGAATGTTGCAAATATCATAATATTCCAATAAGAGTTGGGGTTAATTCTGGATCTGTAAATCAAAAATTTATTGATAAGTTTCATGGAGTTAATAAAGAGTCTATAGTTTATAGTGCCTTAGATCAGGTTGAGTTTTTAGAATCACTAAATTTTGACCAAATTAAAATATCAATAAAATCAAGTAATGTTCCTATTTGTGTTGAATCTTATGAACTTTTAAGTAGTTTATGTAATTATCCACTACATTTAGGAATTACAGAAGCTGGTCCAAATTTTAGAGGAACCATAAAATCTTCAGTAGGACTTGGTATTATTTTGGCAAAAGGAATTGGTGATACTATTAGAGTGTCTTTGACTGGAGATCCAGTTGAAGAAGTTAGAGTCGGAAAAGAAATTTTACGTTCATTAGGACTTTTAAAAGATGGAATTGACTTAATCTCATGTCCTACTTGTTCAAGGACAAAAATTGATTTAATTAATATTGTAGAACAGGCAGAAAAGGAATTAAAACATATTAATAAAAACTTTAAAATTGCAATAATGGGTTGTCCTGTAAATGGTCCTGGAGAAGCAAAAGAAGCAGATTTAGGAATTGCAGGTGGAAATGGAAAAGGGTTAATTTTCAAAAAAGGACAAATTATTAAAAAAGTAGATGAAAAAGACTTACTTAAAGAATTGATTAATGAAATTAATAAATTGGAGGAATAGTATGTATAGGAGTTTAAAAAGTTTTTATTTTTCACAACGAAAAAATTACAGCTTATCAGAAGATTTTATTATTGATGAGTTTGTTTTTGGTGATAAAAAAATAGATTTTAGATTACTTACAAACTCCGATGAAGTTGGAATAGAAGAATTAGTAGTTTTAGATAAAGAACTACATGAGTTATTTAATGGTAGAGAAGTGGCTATCTCAGTTCAGAGTTTTTCAAAATTAGAATGTCCATATGATTATTACTATTATATAAACTATGATGAATTTGTAAATGAAGTACAAAAATTATTGGAAAATCATGGTTTTACTCTTACAAATAATGATAGAATAAATTTTTTAGAGGATTATATAGAAATATATATATCCGACTCTATTTGTAGATTTAAACTAATTTCGAATTCATTTTTAAATGATTTAAAATCATTTATTTCAGAAAAATACAATAAAGATATTGAAATATTAATGCTAAATAGTTTATTTACAAGAGAAGAAAAAAGTTCTGAAAAATTGGAAAACAAATTAGAAAATAAAAGAAAAGAAATTCAAAAAGAAAAAGATAATAAAACTGAAAAAGTTAAAGTAATTAAAGAAAATGATGAATCAAAAGAAAAATTTAAAATTGGTAAAAAAATTTCAGATAAAGAACCAATTTTAGAAATTTCTGATTTGGATCAAAATAGTGGTTTTTGTAAAATTCAGGGAAGAGTTTATTCTTTAGATATTAGAGAGTTAAAAAGTGGCAAAAAATTAGCTTTATTTGATATTGAAGATGAAACTTCTGCAATGAGTTGTAAATTGTTTTTAGATGATAAAAAACTACAAATTTTTTCTGATAAAATAAATTCTAAATCAATCTCAAACGGAATTTATGTAACAGCAGTAGGTAGAGTTGAATATGATCAATATGCAAAGGGAATTTCTATGATGATTGATGGAATGGAAGAAGCACCACGACATATATTTGTGGATAATGCTCCTGAAAAAAGAGTTGAATTACATTTGAATTCACAGATGAGTGCTCTTGATGGATGTGTAAATTTGGAAGTATTAAAGTCAAGATTACAAGAAATTGGACATACTGCTGTCGGAGTTACTGATATCGGAGTTGTTCAAGCGTATCCACAAATGATGGATTTGTTCAGTAATGGAGATATAAAGGCCTTATATGGTTTAGAATTAAATTTGTTAGAAGATAATCCAAGAATTTTATATAATTATAAAGATGGAGTAAATTTTGATACTTTTGTAGTTTTTGATATTGAAACAACTGGTCTTTCGCATTTAAAAAACAATATTACAGAAATAGGAGCAGTTCGTGTTGAAAATGGGAAAGTTGTTGAGTATTTTAATGAGTTAGTAAATCCAGAGCAAGAAATAACTCAAGAAATAACTGAAATAACTGGTATTACCAATGAAATGGTAGTAGATAAGCCTTTGATAGCCGAAATTATGCCAAAATTTTTAGAATTTTCTAAAAATGCAGTTTTTGTTGCACACAATGCAGAATTTGATATTTCATTTATAAAAACTAATTGTAAAAGATTAAATCTTGAATTTGATCCCACTTTTATAGATACAATGGGGTTTGCTAGAGCTGTATTACCAAATTTAAAAAATCATAAACTTAATACATTATGTAAGGAATTAGGGGTAAAATTATTAAATCATCATAGGGCAAGTTTTGATGCTGAAGCCTGCTCAGGAATTCTTTTAGAACTTATAAAAATGATAGAAAAAGATGGAAAAGTATTTGATGAAAATATAAATAATATTGAAACAAAATGGCCTATCGCAAAAAATATTTCATATAATTCAATAATATATGTAAAAAAAATGGAAGCCTTAAGCGGATTTTATAAGATGGTTTCAGAAGGACTGATGAAGTATTTTAGAAGAGTCGCAGGTTTTCCAAAATCAAGATTGAAGGAATATAGAGATGGTCTTTTAATAGGTTCAGGAAATTGGGATGGAGAACTTTTCAGAGCATTCATAGAAGAAAAAAGTGAAGAAGAAATATTAGAAATTGCCAAATTCTATGATTTCTTTGAAATTCAACCAATTTCTAATTTAAAACATCTGTTTTTTAGAGGAAAAGTTTTAAGCATAGATGATTTAAAAGAAATAAATAAGAAGATTTATGAGCTCGGAAAGAAATTAGATAAATTAGTAGTTGCAACTGGAAATGTTAAATATCTTGATAAAAATGACTATATTTTTAGAAATGTAATCTTATATGGTCAAGGAAAGAAAAATCTTGAAAAAGAAGGTTCTTTTTATTATAGAACTACGAATGAAATGCTAGGTGAATTCTCATATTTGGGGGAAGATGAAGCATATGAGGTTGTAGTAAAAAATACTAATATTTTTAAAGATATGCTTGATGACATTTTGCCAATTCCTAATGGGACATTTCCACCTTTTATTGAAGGCGCTGATGAAGAATTAAGAAAAATATGTTATGATAAAGCCAAATCTATTTATGGCGAAAATTTACCTAAAATAGTTGAAGATAGACTTGAAAGAGAATTAGGATCAATCATTAAAAATGGTTATGCGGTTTTATATATAATTGCTCAAAAATTGGTTTGGCGTTCTAATGATGATGGATATTTAGTAGGTTCAAGGGGGTCAGTAGGGTCTTCTTTTGCAGCTACTATGGCTGGGATAACAGAAGTAAATCCACTAATTCCACATTATATTTGTCCTAAATGTAAACATTCAGAATTCCATGATCAATATAGTGGACAATCTGGAGTGGATATGCCAGATAAAGAATGTCCAGAATGTAAAATAAATATGATGAAGGAAGGTCATGATATTCCATTTGAAGTATTCTTAGGTTTTGATGGAGATAAAGAACCTGATATTGACTTAAATTTTGCAGGAGAGTATCAATCTACTTGCCATAAATATACTGAAGATTTATTTGGATCAGATAAAGTATATAGAGCTGGGACTATTGGTACTGTTTCTGACAAGACAGCATTTGGTTATGTAAAAAAATATGTTGAAGAAAATGAACTCTCACTTACAGCAGGCAACATTAGAAGATATGTTAGAAAGATAGTTGGAGTAAAAAGAACTAGCGGTCAACATCCGGGTGGTGTAATGATAGTACCACATAATAAAGAAATTTATGATTTTACACCTATACAATATCCTGCAGATGATCCAACTTCTGAAACAAAAACAACACATTTTAGTTATAAATCTATAAGTGGGAGAATTTTAAAACTGGATTTACTTGGTCATGATGTTCCTACTATAATAAAACATTTAGGAGATTTAACGGGAGTTGACCCTTTAAATATTCCTATGGATGACAAGGACACTTTGAATATATTTTATTCAACAGATAGTTTGAAATTTATTGATGATAAATACAAAGATGGAGTTGGAACTTTAGGAATACCTGAATACGGTACGAATTTTGTAAGACAAATGCTACTTGATACAAGACCAAAAACTCTTACCGAACTTATAAGAATATCAGGGCTTTCACATGGAACTGATGTATGGTTAGGTAATGCACAAGAACTTATTAAAAAAGGAATACCTTTAAATGAAACAATTTGTACTAGAGATGATATAATGACATTTCTAATTTTTAAAGGCCTTGAAAATAAACGTTCATTTAAAATAATGGAAACAGTAAGAAAAGGGAAAAGTCTTGATGAAGAAACTGAATCATATATGAGAAATAATGGGATACCAGAATGGTATATTGACTCTTGTAAAAAGATTAAATATCTATTCCCTAAAGCTCATGCGGTGGCTTATGTAATGATGAGTTATAGAATTGCATATTTTAAGGTTCATTATCCTGAAGCTTTTTATGCCACATATTTTACAACAAAAATAGACAATTATCCTGGTAATTTAATATTTAAAGGGCTATCTGCAATACAGTCTAAAATGAAAGAAATAAACGAATTAGGAAAATCTGCATCTCAAAAAGAGCAAGATGTATATGACATCCTTGAAGTTGCAGAAGAAATGTACCTTAGGGGAATTGTTGCAAGTAAAGTAGATTTGGAAAAATCAGATTCGTCAAGGTTTTTAATTGATGGTAAAGGTAAAATTTTACCACCATTTAGAGCTTTAGATTTTGTAAGTGATGTCAATTCAACTTCTATATATGAAGAGGTTAGAAAATTACCATTTATATCTATTGAAGATTTTCAAGAAAGAACAAAAATAAATAAAAATGCATTAGAATCCTTAAAAGAGCATGGAGTTTTAAGTAAATTACAACAAACAAATCAAGTAAGTTTATTTGACTTTATGTAAAGAATAACTGAGATTTTATTATCTCAGTTATTCTTAAATATACAATACAAAGTTAACCCAATTATTTAAACATAGGGCTTGTAAAAATTATATGTTTGTAGTATAATATTACTGTTATTTTTGAGGAGGTGAATGAGATGGCAAATATTAAATCAGCACTTAAGAGAATTGATGTTACTAAAAAACAAACTCTTAAAAATAAAAGTAGAAAATCTGAAATAAAGACTTATATTAAAAAATTTGAATTAGCAATAGAAGAAAACAATTTGGAATTAGCTAATGAGTTGTTAAGAAAGATTGATAAAAGACTTAAACAAGCTACTGCACACAGTGTTTTTCATAAAAATGCTGCTTCTAGAAAAGTAAGTAAATTAAGTAAAAAATTACATGATGCTTCAACACAAGCGTAAATATAGCGTGTATGGATCCAACACACTATATTTGCTCCGTGTGGAGCTTTTTTTTACATTTATTTATTGATATGATATAATATCAAAAAGACCTTAAAATCTATTTTTTGGAGTATAAAGTTGTATTATAAGGAGAGTTATAAATTTGAAAATTTTACATTTAATTAGTCAATACCCTTCAAAAACAGGTAGTGGAGTCTATTTGTCAGAAGTATATAAAAACTTCAAAGCTATGAATTTTACTCAAAAGGTTTTATGTGCTATGAATAAAGATGATATTGTGGAAGTTAATTTTGATGATTATGAAATTATCAAATTTAAAAGTGAAGAATTGCCATTTCCAGTAGTCGGAATGAGTGATGTAATGCCTTATGAATCCTTTTTATTTTCAAACTTAGTTGGTGAAAACTTAGAAAGATATATAAATGTTTTTATAAATAAAATAACAAATATCATTGAAAACTTTAAACCAGATATTATTTTTACAAATCATCTCTATATAATGACATCTATTGTTGCAAGTCTTGATTTAAAATGTAAAGTTTTTGCGTTTTGTCATGGAACGGATTTAAGACAACTTTATAAAAATGACATACATAAAAAGTTTATTTGTGACAATATTCCCACACTTAATGGAATTTTTTGCTTGTCAGAAAAGCAAAAAGAAGAAATTATTAATGTATTTAATTATAATAAAGATAAAGTTTATGTTATTGGTGGGGGATATGATTTAGATTTTTATTATACAGATTATAATAAAACTTATTCTAAAGATGCTAAAATAAGACTAATATATGCAGGAAAATTTAGTAGAGCTAAAGGAATTATATATTTACTTAAAGCTTTTGAAAAAATAAAGGATAAATATAATGTAGAATTGATTTTAGCTGGAAGTGGAACAGGAATAGAATATGAGGAGATTATTTCTTATTCTGGAAAGCTTTCTGATAAAATTAAATTATATGGATATATGAATATGAGGGAAATAGGGGATTTGTTTAGATCCTGTGATATTTTTGTGATGCCTTCGTTTTATGAAGGTCTTTCACTAGTAACAATTGAAGCTATGGCTTGTGGATTAAAGGTTGTTATGAACGAACTAGAAAATTTTATCAATTTTGTTGGCGAAGATATTACAAAATCTAAAAATATTGAATTTGTAAAAATGCCAGTTTTATATGATACTGATAAAGTAATGGAAACGGAGGTAAATTATTATATTTTAAGACTTAGTATGGCTTTGGAGAATCAAATAAATAATTTGTATAATAATAATTATGAACAAGATTTTCCGTCTAAAATGATTCAATTCAGTTGGAAAAATATCTGTGATAACATAAAAAATACAGTTATATAGAAAATATTTATTGATATTATATATTAATAAGAAAAAATTATTTTACTTTATTTAAAATATATGGTATCATTTTGTTGATTATATTTTTGGAGGTAAATTAATGAAAAAATTATCAAAACTATTGCTTTTATCATTAGTTACAGCAACAACTTTAGTAGGTTGTGGTTCTAAATCTGACAATAAGGCAAATGATAAACAAACTGAAAAGAAAGATGAAAAGAAATCATCAGATTTAATGAAAGGTGAAACTCTATTAGAAGAACAAAAGAAAGGTGCTACAGTTATAGATGTTAGAGTTGCAGAACAATATAATGAAGGACATATTAAAGATGCGATAAATATTCCATTGGAAACTATTGAAAAAGATATTGAGTCTAAAGTAACAAAAAAAGATGCAAAAATTATTTTATATTGCAATACTGGAAATAGAAGTGGACAAGCATTAGAAAAATTAAAAAAATTAGGTTATACTAATGTTAGCAATGCACAAGGTGTTAAACAATATAAATATGAACTTGTAAAATAATTTTTAAGGCGATGAAAATTCATCGCTTTTATTGTGAAATAACAATGTTTTAGGATTCTTATTAAAATCCAATTATTATTTGTTAGGGGTTTCATTTCTTTTTACTTCATAAATTTTACCATTAAAAATATAGAAAATAAATTTCAAATGTGATACAATATAACTTGAGGTGAAATTATGGCAAAACAAATTTCTGTTATAATTGTTGCTGCTGGTTCTTCAAGTAGAATGGGATTAAGTACTAATAAAATTTTTTTAGACTTATGTGGAATTTCTGTAATTGAAAGAACTATTAGTGCTTTTACTGATATATCTGAAATATTTGAGATTATTTTGGTTACTAAGAAAGAGTTTTTTGAGGACTTTAATAATATAATTAAAAAATATACATTAAAGATAAAATTAGTTGAAGGAGGCTCTTCAAGAGAGGAGTCTACTTTTAATGGACTTTTAAAAGTATCTGATGAGGCAAATTTTGTAATTTGTCATGATGGCGCTAGGCCACTTGTTAGTAAACAAAATATTTTAAATGTAATAAATGAATTAGATAGTTATAAAGCTGTTATTACAGGAGTTAAAACTAAAGATACAATGAAGTTTATATCTTCTGATTTTGAAGTTGTCTCAACTCCCGATAGACGTTCATTGTACAATATTCAAACGCCTCAGGCTTTTGAAAAAGAAGTTATTATAGATGGATACAAAAGATATTTTGAAGAATGTGGTTTTGTTACTGATGATTCTTCTGTTGTAGAAAAGTTGAATGTTAGAGTAAAACTTGTTGAGGGAGAATACTCAAATATAAAAATTACAACTATAGAAGATATATATTATGCAAGATTATTATTAGAAAGAGGCATTTAATATGAGAATAGGAATTGGTTTTGATGTTCATGAATTAGTAGTTGGTAGAGATTTAATAATTGGTGGAGTTAAAATAGATCATGAAAAAGGTCTTTTAGGGCATAGTGATGCAGATGTTTTAGTTCATGCTATAAATGATGCAATTATTGGAGCTTTATGTTTAGGAGATATTGGAAAGTTATTCCCTGATAATGATCCAAAATATAAAGATATTAGTTCTTTGATTATGACTAAAGAAGTTGTCAGGCTTATGAAAGAAAAAGGATATAAAATTGGAAATGTAGATAGTGTAATATCTGCACAAAGGCCTAAATTATCGGGTTATATTATTGAAATGAGAAAAAATATTGCAAATGTTTTAGAAACTGATATAGAAAATATAAGTATAAAAGCCACTACAACAGAACATTTAGGTTTTGAAGGAAGAGAAGAAGGTATTTCTTCTCAAGCGGTAGTATTACTTGAGAAAATATAAGGAGGGAAAGATGAAGAAAGTTTTATTTACATCTGAATCTGTAACTGAAGGTCATCCAGACAAAATATGCGATCAGGTTTCTGATGCAATTTTAGATGAAATTTTAAAAGTTGATCCTGTTGCGAGAGTAGCTTGTGAAACTTTAACAACAACAGGAATTGTAATGGTTGTTGGTGAAATTACAACTTCTCAATATGTTGATATACAGAGTATAGTTAGAAATGTTTTAAAAGAAATTGGATATACTAGAGCTAAGTTTGGTTTTGACGCTTCAACTTGTTCAGTTATAACAAGTATAAATGAGCAGTCAAGAGATATAGCATTGGGTGTTGATAGTGCATTAGAATATAAAAATGGTAATGAAGATAAGTATAATTCTGTTGGAGCAGGAGATCAAGGTATGATGTTTGGTTATGCTTGTACAGAAACAGATGAATTTATGCCGTTGCCAATTACTCTAGCTCATAAATTATCAAAAAGACTATCTTATGTAAGAAAAAATGATATATTAGGATATTTACGACCTGATGGTAAAAGTCAGGTTACTGTTGAGTATATAGATGGAGTTCCGTCAAGAATAGAGGCAATAGTTGTTTCTACTCAACACAGTCCTTCAGTTAAATTAGAACAAATTCAAAAAGATATAAAAGAATTTGTTATTGACGAGGTTATTCCTAGTTATTTAATTGATGAAAACACTAAAATTTATGTGAATCCTACAGGTAGATTTGAAATTGGGGGACCTATGGGAGATTCAGGGTTGACTGGAAGAAAACTAATAGTTGACACTTATGGTGGTTTTGGAAGACATGGTGGGGGAGCTTTCTCTGGTAAAGACCCAACTAAAGTAGATAGATCTGGAGCATATATGGCAAGATACATTGCAAAAAATATTGTTGCTAGTGGAATTTGTGAAAAACTAGAAATAGGAATTTCTTATGCTATTGGTGTAGCAAAGCCCCTTTCTATTTATGTAGATACTTTTGGTACAGGAAAAATTTCAGATGATAAAATTATTGAAATAATTAATAAAGTATTTGATTTAAGACCTGCTGCGATTATTGATATTCTAGATTTAAGAAGACCAATTTATCGTCAAATTGCCGCTTATGGTCATTTTGGAAGAGATGATTTAGATTTGCCTTGGGAAAAATTGAACAGAGTTGAAGATATTAAAAAATTAATATAAATTAAGTAAATATATAGGAGATGTTATTATGGGAAGATGTTATGATTTTAATGAATATGTAGACAGAAAAAATTCACATGCTGAAAAATGGAATAATATGATTTCTGCAGGTGCACCAAAGAATGATCATTCAATTTTATCTATGTCTATAGCCGATATGGAATTTAAATGTTGTGATGAAATTTTAGAAGCTTTAAAAGAACCAATATCAAACGGAGTAATAGGATATGACTGTCCTTGTGAAAAGTTTTTTTCATCATTTATCAAATGGCAAAAAGAAAAAAATAATTGGGATATAAAGAAGGAATGGATTGTTCCAGTTCCAGGAGTAGTACCTGGAATAGCAAATACTATCTTGCACAATACAAAAGTGGGAGATGCTGTTATTATAAATACACCGGTTTATCCACCTTTCTTTAATGCCATAACTCTAAATGATAGGGTCGTTGTTGAAAATCCATTGATTGAATTAGAAGATAAGTATGTTATTGATTTTGACGATTTTGAAAAGAAAATTATTGATAATAATGTAAAATTAAGTGTATTATGTAATCCACATAATCCAGTCGGAAGAGTTTGGACAAAAGAAGAATTAGAAAAATATGGAAAAATTTGTAGAAAACACAATGTACTAATGATTTCAGATGAGATTCATGGAGATTTAATTCTTAAGGATTACAAACATTTACCAATTGCATCTCTTAATGACGACTTTTTATATAATACAGTTACTTTAACTGCACCTAGTAAAACTTTTAATATTGCAGGTCTTGCTCAATCTGTTGCTATAATTCCTAATGAAGAATTAAGAAATAGATTTATAAATGGACTTGTGGGATATGGAATTTTCCATATGGCAAGTTTTGCAGCAGTTGGTTTTGTGGCAGCTTATACTTATGGTAAGGAATGGTTTGAAGAATGTATAAGTTATATTGAAGATAATATTGATTTTGCCATAGATTTTATAAATAGAGAAATACCAAAGGTAAAAGTAAAAAGACCAGAAGCAAGTTTCTTATTATGGTTAGATCTTAGAGCTTTTGATATTGACCATGATGAGTTACATCAAAAGTTAATTAATGATGGAAAACTATTACTTAATTCAGGAATAACTTATGGAGAAAATGCAAGGCTTTTCTTTAGAATGAATATAGCTTGTAACAGAGAAATGCTAACAGATGGGTTAAACAGATTGAAAAAAGTTATAGATAGCTTATAAATTTTAAGACTGCTTGATGCAGTCTTTTTTAGATTGTAAATATTTATAATCTATGGTAAAATATTTCTGTGATTGGAGGTGTTTTTTTGAAACTTGAAATTTTTCAATTTTTAGAAAAATCAATAGAACATATGGATAAGAATATGGATTTTATTTCTAATTCATCTGAGTCATTAAAAAAATTCTTTAACGATATTTTTTTGAATTGTGATTTTTTTATAAACACAACTGCAAGAATAAAAAGTGAGGATAGTATCAGGGAAAAATTATTGAGAAATAATTATTATTATAGATATCCTAATCATAAAGCTGCAATAGAAAATCTTCCAGATTTAATAGGTATTAGAGTTGAATGTAGATTTATTGATGATGAAAAGAAAATTTTTGATGAAATTTCCAAAAATTTTACTATTGAATTGGAAGATGGTTTTTATAGGAGTGAATTAAATGCTAATATAGAATTAAAACTTAGTGAAAAACAACCTACAGTTCAAAAAAATGGTTTTGAAATATATAAAATTGATGGTAGATATGTTGTAGAAGGTGATTATTTTGTAAACTTTGAGTTGCAAATTAAATCTTTAGTAAATATATTTTGGGGTGAAATTGATCATAGTGTATTGTATAAAAATTTTAATTATATGATAACAGAAGATTTTATTCGTTCTATAATGTTTTCAATTAAAGCCAATTTATCTATGATAGACAATCAACTCCAAAGTGTTTATAATCATTTAAAAAATGTAGAAAATAAAAATAATTACGATTCTTCAAAGATTCATTTAAAAACTATTGTTTCAAAAATGGTTCATGATTTGTATTCTGTTAAAATTAAGGAAAGTACAGGATTTGTTGTTGATTTTAAAGATTGTGCCAATATTATTGTTGATTATATTTTTTCAAAAAATAAATTTCATAATTCTATGCGATATGAAGACTATTTTGTTAGATTTTTAAATAGACTTAGTGGAGCAAACAATAGGACTATTGTTATTGGAGAAACTTTTGAAATTTGTGATACAATTGAGTTTAAAAATGATTTGTGCAAGAGATTTGGAACAGGCCTTTTGGAACTGGTAAATAAGGATTTTAAATGGAATTTGATTTTTTCTGTTATTCAAGATATTGAAGAAAATGAGTTCTGTGAAGAATTTGTTTTGTTTTCAGAATTTATTGTATTTGCGGTTGTTAAGAGAGTAAAACGTGCCGTTGATGATCTAAATATTTCGAATGAAGACAAGTCCAAATTAAAGTGGGATATTTCTTATGTAGTCATGGAATTTATTTGTAGTTCATATGCACCTAATTTAATTACTTTTAAAAGTATGAAAGAAATTGAGAATAAAATTAGAAATTTCTTAAAAAATGTGGAACAACCTGAAGAAATATTAGCTTTGAATTATGAAGATTTATATAGTTCATTGGAAAATAATTTTGTAAAAAAAGAAATGGATGAGTTTGAATAATGATAGGAATAGATATTTGTAATATTTCAAGATTTTCAAATATGAAAAATTTGGATAAGTTTTTAAAAAGATATTTTACAAACGAAGAAATTGACTATATTTTAAATACAGGAAAGAGAGATGAAACTATAGCTGGGATTTTTTCATTAAAGGAAGCTTTTGTTAAAGCGATTGGTACAGGTTTTGGAAATATTTCACCTATTGATGTAGAGATTATACATAATTTTTCTGGGAAACCTGATTTAATAATTCATAATGAAATATTAAAAAAAATTGAAGAAATCTCTTGCTCTGTTTCTCATGATTCCGATTATGCTATTGCAGTAGTAGATGTCAAATTTTTTAATATATCAATAGATACTAAAAAAGTTTTTGAACATAAAAATCTTATGTTAGACAGAAAAGATGATGGACATAAGGGTGATTTTGGTAAAGTTGGAATAATTGGTGGAAGTATTGGAATGTGTGGAAGTGTTGATTTATGTGCTAAAGCTTCACTTAGAACAGGAAGTGGACTAGTGTATAATATTTGTCCTAACTCTATTTCTGATATATTACAAATAAAAGCTGTTGAAAATATTGTTTTACCTATTACTGATGATAATAAAGGTTATTTTATTCTTAGGTATGCAGATGAAATAATTGAAAAAATAAAAAATTTAGATGCAATAGCTATCGGATGTGGCTTAGGAAGAAATGAAGAAAATTTAAAAATTTTGGAAAAAATAATTAAACATTTTCAAGGACCAATTGTGATAGATGCTGATGCTATATTTTTCATTAATAATATTAAACCAGAGATTTTAAATAGGAATAATATAGTAATAACACCTCATGAAGTTGAATTTTCGAGGTTTTCATCATATGATTTAAATGAAATTAAAAAAAGTAGATTAGAAGCAGTGAATAAATTCTTTGAAAATAATTTAAAATATACTCTTGTCTTAAAAGGAAAAAATACTATAGTTAAGTCTGACAAAGAAATATATATAAATAATACTGGAAATTCAGGTATGGCAACAGCAGGAAGTGGAGATTGCCTAACGGGAATTATTTTATCTTTGCTTGGTCAAGGGCTTAATGCTTTTAATTCCGCAAAGCTTGGAGTCTTTGTTCACGGGTTGGCAGGAGATTTTGCTAAGGAAGAATTAGGGGAAGATTCTTTAATAGCATCAGATATAATTAAATTTTTACCAAAGGCAATAAAATATATTAGGGAGTGATATTATGTATGAGAATCAATCATTGATTTTTGTAGATTTAGATAAATTAAAAAATAACTTTTTAAAAATAAAAGAAAAATCCAATGGGGCAAAAGTTGGAATAGTTTTAAAAGCAAATGCTTATGGGCTTGGAGCCTGTACTGTTGCTGAATTTTTACAAAAGTATGGGGCAGATTATTTTTGTGTGGCAAACTTTTCTGAAGCAATGGAGCTTAGAAAAAAGAAAATAAAATTGCCTATTTTAATTTTAGGTTATGTTCCTAATGCATTATTTGAGAAGTTAATAAAAAATAATGTAGATTTAACAGTATATAATATAGAAATGATAAGAGAGTTAAATGAAATTTCAGAGAAATGTAGAAAAAAATGTAAAATACATATCAAAATAGATACTGGAATGAATAGACTTGGATTTTTAATAGATGATAAATTAAAAGATTATTTAAAAGAAATTTATTCTATGAAGCATATCATTGTAAAAGGAATGTTTTCACATTTATGTGTTTCTGATATTGATGATTTTTCATTTACGAAATTACAAGTCGAAAGATTTGAAAAAGTTAAGCAAATTTTAGAAGAAGAAAATCTAAAAATACCAATGTTACATATTGCTAATGATGGTGGAGCATTGCTTCATGATTACTACTATGATATGGTTAGAGTTGGAATTGGAATATATGGACATTATCCTTCAGAATATGTAAAAGATAATTCTAAAATAAAAATGGATACTGTTGTGAGTTTTGCAAGTACTGTAAGTAATATAAAATACATTCATAAAGGCGATACTGTTGGATATGGAAGAACTTTCTGTGCAGATAAAACTATAAAAGTTGCTACTATTTCAGTAGGATATGCAGATGGATATCCTTATGAATTAAGTAATAAAGGTTATGTAATGATAAACAATAAGAAAGCTAAAATTTTAGGAAAAGTTTGTATGGATCAAACTATGATTGATGTTTCTGATATTGATGATGTAAAAATAGGAGATACAGCCTTGCTTTATGGAGAATACAAAGATATGAAACTTGATATTTTTGAAATTGCAAAACTTGCAAATACAAATGTTTATGACTTAATTTGTAGAATAAATATGAGAATTCCTAGAGTTTATCTTGAAGAAAATAAAGTAGTAAGAGTAGTAGATTACCTATCAACTGAAAAAAATTACTATGAATTATAAAAGCTCAGTGCTAAAATCCACTGAGCTTTTAAATTTAGTTTAATAATTAAATAATTTTTACAGTAAGTATTTACATAAAATCAAGTGGTGTTTTTTCACATGATATAGATAATACTATTCCCATTGCGATTAAATTTACTAACTGAAAAGTTCCTCCATAACTTAGGAATGGAAGAGGAATACCTGTTATTGGCATAAGTCCTATTGTCATTCCGATATTTTCAAAAATATGTGCTAAAAACATTGCGCAAATTCCTATAATTAACATTTGATTAAACTTATTTGCTGTTTTTTTAGAAAGTTTAACAAATCTGTATAACATAATTGTATATAACCCGATTAAAATTGTACCTCCAACAAATCCCATTTCTTCAACAAAAACTGGAAATATATAATCTGTTTGTTTTTCAGGGATAAAGTTAAATTGATTTTGAGGTCCTTTAAATAATCCTCGTCCAATAAACTTTCCTGACCCAGCAGCAATCTTACCTTGAACTGCTTGATATCCTGTATTTGTAATATCTCGTTCTGGATTTAAAAAATTTAAGATTCTATTTTTTTGATATGCAGATAAGTTAATATAAAAGGCAGGCAAACTAGCTATAGCTGCTATTAATGTATAAACTACAAGTCTTAGACTAATTCCTGCCACAAAAAGCATTGAACCAATAACTAGAATAAAAACAAATGCAGTACCAAAATCCGGTTGCATCAAAACTAATCCAACTGGAATAAAAGCAAATATTAAAACTTTTAATAATGTTTTAGGTTGCTTTAATTTAGAGCTGTTCTTTTCTATAACTGTAGCTAAACAAATAATCATTCCAAGTTTTACAAATTCTGATGGTTGAAAAGAAATAGGACCAAATCTAATCCAACTTCTTGCACCTACAGAATCTCCTGTACCAATTATAAGTACTAATATCAAAAGGATAATTGAAATTATATAAATTGGTAAATATAATCTTTTTAAAAATTTAATATTTACAGCAATTAATACAAACATTAAGATAAAACCCAATACTGTAGCTACTATTTGTGATAGCATAAAATTTCTTTTTAAACTTATTGTCGCACTATATAAGTTTACCAATCCTATTAGGATTATTAAAATCAATGATATTAGTATAAATAAGTCTATTTTATATAAATTTTTATTTTTAAAAAACATATTAATCACCTCATAATGTATATATTATATTAAAAATTTGTTAAATATGCAAATAAAAAAACAGAAAATTGTTAATAATTATTTTTGATTGGGTATATATACTACATTAAAAATTAGGAGATAAGTATGGACTTTGAATATATTAAGGTTATAAAAAGTGATTTGGATGATA
The DNA here is from genome assembly GCF_035282425.1 of Parvimonas sp. M20. Taxonomy (NCBI): domain Bacteria; kingdom Bacillati; phylum Bacillota; class Tissierellia; order Tissierellales; family Peptoniphilaceae; genus Parvimonas; species Parvimonas sp. M20. The sequence goes on from NZ_JAYKBQ010000001.1 coordinate 185,699, forward strand.
TTGATGAAGCTGTTTCCTTTATTTTGGATAAATTGTCAAGTGTTATCAGGGATGAAGAGTTAATGTTCAATATTAGAATTGTTATAAATGAAATTGTTATCAATAGTTATGAACATGGTAATAAATGTAACAAAGAAAAAGGAATAAATTTAAAAGTCTGTGTTAATATGGATTGTATACATATAAATGTCAAAGATGAGGGCGATGGAATAAATTATATATTTAATGAGAATAGAGATATTAATATGACTACTTCAGGTAGAGGTCTTAGAATTGTTAAACATTTGGTTGATGAACTTGAAATAAATAACAATGAAATTAGTGCAAAAATAAAATGTGAGGGAACTGATATTTAGAAATCAATTTTATCAATTGATTTCTTTTTTATATTGAATTTTTTGTAGAAAGTGATATAATATTATCATACACAGCAGTGTAAATTATTAATGGAGGGTTTAATTATGAGAATGTTACCACAAACAGTTATGAAAAATTTAGTTGAAAAAAATAGTATAATTATTATTTTGGCTGTAGTATTGGTGTTTGGATTCTTTTATTTTGTTCCTGTAGGACTTTGGATTACTGCTCTGTTCAGTGGAGTAAAAGTTAAAATTTCACATCTAATAGGGATGAAACTTAGAAGAGTTAGAGCTTCAAAAATCATTTATCCATTGATTAAAGCTACAAAAGCAAATGTTAAAATTAATATTTCTGAATTAGAAGCACATTATTTAGCAGGAGGTAATGTAAATAATGTAGTTGATGCTTTAATAGCAGCTCAAAAGGCCAATATTGAATTAACTTTTGAAATGGCAACAGCGATTGACCTTGCTGGACGTGATGTATTGGAAGCTGTTCAAGTTAGTGTAAATCCTAAAGTTATCAATACTCCAAAAATTGCAGCAGTTGCAATGAATGGTATTGAAGTAATAGTTATTGCAAAAGTTACAGTAAGAGCAGATATTTCAAGACTTATCGGAGGTGCTGGCGAAGAAACTATCATAGCCAGAGTAGGAGAAGGTATTGTTACTACTGTAGGTAGTGCTGAAAGACATAGTTTAGTACTTGAAAATCCTGATGCTATTTCAGAAACAGTATTGAAAAAAGGTTTAGATTTAGGAACTGCTTTCGAAATTTTATCAATAGATATTGCAGATGTTGATATTGGTAGAAATATAGGTGCTCAATTACAAGCAGATCAAGCGGAAGCTGATAAGAAGATAGCTCAAGCTAAGGCGGAAGAAAGACGTGCAATGGCTGTAGCTGTTGAACAAGAAAATAAGGCTAAGATTGAAGAAATGAAAGCTAAAGTTGTTGAATCTGAAAGTAAAATTCCTCTTGCTATTGCAAAAGCATTTGAAGATGGAAATATTTCAATATTTGAATATGAAAAGCTTAAAAATTTAAAATCTGATACTAAAATGAGAGAATCACTTTCAGAATAGAGGTGAGTTTCTATGAAAAAAGAGAAGGGATTTCTATCTTTTATTGAAGATTTAAAATCAGAAATTGATGATGTAAAATCTCAAATTAATGAAATGGGAAGTGATTTTAAGGGTGGGAATACCTTTAAAACTTCAAGCAAGCCGAAAAATAAAAATAGTAGCAAAAATAATAAAAAGCAAAGTTATAGGATTAATAATTTTGAAGATTATGAGAGCCCTGAAGGTGCTAGTGTTATGACTTCTAGTATAGAAGGTAATACTATTGAAAAAGATTCTTATGAAGGTAAAACGGCTATGACGACCTCTATTGAAGGCAAAAGTATTATGAATACTTCAATGGAAGGTCAAGGTCAAATGTACAATTCCCGTAAAACAGAAAGAGTCGCTTTGAGAAATGATATTCAACATTTTGATGAATTAATAGAAAGAAAAACTAAAAAATTTGTCATTAAAGGTAAAGAAAGTCTATCAAAAGCTATTCTTTATTCTGAAATTATTGGAAAACCGAAATCGTTAAAATAATTAAAAGTAGATAATGTAGACTACTCATATTGATGACTAAGGGATCAATGAAGAATCATTGATCCCTTTTTAGTGTAGAAAAAAGAGAAAAGTGTTATAATACTATAGTCAAATAATTTCGAATTAAAATAAAATATATAAAAAAGCACAAACAAAATTTATGCTTTGTCTGTGCTCTGAGGAGACGATGTAGTCTCCTTTTTTAATCAATTTTTTCTAATGTTATATAATCTACTCCAGATATTATCAATTTCATTCCAGTTTCTAACTTTATTTCATGCGATTCTTGTAAATTTACAATTTTTATTTCGTTTTTAATTGAAACAGTTTTTATAATAGTATCTTTCGTAGTATTTGATATTTTATAATTTCCTGCTTTAATATCACTATCAACATCAAAGATTCCGCTAGGAAAATTTTGAAAAGTATCATATTTAATATTATCTTTAAAGATAATCCCAATAACATTTCCATTAAACTCTATACTTGAATTATCTATAATTTTAATTCGAATATATCTTGGTTTTTCATTCTCTTTTAAAGTTTCCTCACAAACTATTTTGTTATCTACAGAGTATTTAAAATTACCTTTGCCAGTTAATTTTATTAAATAGTTTTTATAAGAAAACTCTTTTTTATTAAGATCTATTTTAGTATTTTGTTTTAATAGTTTTTCTTCAACTTTTACATCATTAGAAGATTCATTTTTAAAATTTATATACTTTTTACCGTAAAAATTTTCTATTTCTTCAAGTTTTTCTAGTATTTTTCTCTCAAAAGCAATATCTTTTGAAGAATCATTTTTAAATTTATTATATTTTTCTAAAATCTTATTAAAAATCTTTTTATCATCATCCGAAAATTCTCCATAGGGTTTTTCTAATACACTTATTTCTTCTGTGGTTAGAGAAAATTGTGAAGAAGAATTTTTTATTTCATTGTTGATCTTATCTACATTTTTGGTACCTGTTTTACTGCAAGATGTTAGTATAAACATTGATAATAAAATCAAAACAAATTTCTTTTTTATATAAAACATTTTTGTCTCCTTAATTAGTAATATTGATATAATTATTATACAACATTTTTAACATATTTCAAAGTAATAAAAATTTTTGTTTTTTCAAGGTTACAAAAATCATAGTATTATGGTATAATAATTAACAGAAAAGAATTCAAAAAGGAGAAAATATGTATAATTTAGGTGAATTTCAAAAGTTGATTATAAAGCGTTTTAAGAATAATGGCGCTTATATAGGACTAAAAGATGTAAAGAATGAAAAACTTGATATATTATTACCTAAGAAAGAAGTTTTAGAAACAGATAAAGTAGATGATGAAATCGAAGCTTTTGTTTATAAAGACAATCAAGCAAGATTTGTAGCAACTAGAAAAAGTCCGAAAATTTCTTTAGGAAAACTAGAAACTTTAGAAGTAATGGATATTTCAAAAATTGGAGCTTTTTTAGATTGGGGTCTTGAAAAAGAATTATTTTTACCTTTTAAAGAACAGTCTATGAAACTTGAAAAGGGAAGGAAATATTTAGTTGCACTGTATATTGATAAGTCAGAGAGGCTTTGTGCAACAATGAAAATAAGAGATTACTTAACGTCAGATTCTCCTTATAAAGAAGGCGAATGGGTTGAAGGAATTATTTACTCAATCCATAAAGATTATGGAGCTTTTGTTGCTGTAGACAAAAAATATGATGCTATGATTGAAAATAAAGATATTGTTGGAGTTTTAGAAATAGGAGAACCTATTAATTTTAGAATTTCAAAAGTAAAAAAAGATGGTCGTTTGAATTTAGTTTTAAAAAATTTATCTCATATTGAAATAAATGATAATGCTGAAATACTTTTTAATATTATCAAAGATAGAGGTGGTTTTTTAGATTTGAATGACAAAAGTGATCCAGATAGAATTAAGGAAATTTGTGGAATGAGCAAATCATCTTTTAAGAAAGCTGTAGGAAGACTTTTAAAAAATCAAAAAATTCAATTTGAAGGAAATGGAATTAAATTAATTTAAGGAGGGAATATTTATGGAAAGTCAAGTAATGGCAATTGTTAATGGAGTAGAAATTTTAGAAAGTGATATTGATAGATTTATTGAACTAATGGGAAATAGTGCATTGCCTTATAAAAATCCTGAAGGTCGAAAGCAATTGTGTGAAGAATTGGTAAAACAAGAACTTATAATTCAAGATTGTTACAACAGAAAAATTGATGAAAGTGAAGCATTTGTTAAAGAAATTAATGAAATTAAACGTTCAATTTTAGCAAAACATTTCTTAAATGAATTATTTGATAATGTTCACGCTACTGATGAAGAAATTAAAGAGTATTATGAAGAAAATAAAAATTTATTTAAGAGTAAATATATTTTTAAAGCTAAACATATTTTAATTGAAAGTGAAGAAAAGGCTAATAAATTAAAAGAACTTTGTGAAAAAGGAGAAGAATTTGAAGAATTAGCCAAAGAACATTCTATGTGTCCATCTAAAGAAGTAGGCGGAGATTTAGGAGAATTTACTCAAGGACAAATGGTATTAGAATTTGAAAATGCATGTATAGATGCTGAAGTAGGGAAAGTTACTGAACCTGTAAAAACACAATTTGGTTATCATTTAATTAAACTAGAATCAAAAACAGATCCTGAACAATTAGATTTAGAATCAGTTAAGGATGAAATTGAAAAAAGTATAATAAAAGCCAAAGAACAAGTGGCTTATGTGAAAAAAATGGATGTTTTAATGAAAGATAGTAAAATAGAAAGAAATTATTAAAATGTATTTTTTAGGTGGAACACTTAGTGGGGTTGTTTGTTTATTAGTTTCATCAATTGATTTGAAGTATTTAAAAGAAAAAGAGACAATTAAGATTTCGATTAACAATATAAAAAAATATTATAATTTATTGAATTTTATAATAATTTTCTTAGTAGATTTATATTTAAAATCATTATTCTTTTATAATGATATATTATATATGATAAATTTACTTTGTTTCTTATGTCTGTACATTTGTGCATTTACTGATATTATTTGTAAAAATATTTTTATAAATATAATTATGGTTTTTGTAGTTCCAATAATATTATTAAATGTATATGGGAATTATATTAAATTAGCTACTTTAGGGTTAATTTCAGGAATAATTCTGTATGGAACTATTTATATAATATCAAAATTATTCTATGGAAAAGAAGTATTTGGTACAGGAGATATTTATGCACTATCGTTGATAGGAATTTCAACCGATTGGTATACGGTTTTTTATATTGGACTTTTTACTTTTATAATAGCGGGACTTTTTTATTTAATAAAGTTAATTTTTATAAAAGATATAGAAACTTTTAAACATCAAGAAATAGCACTAATTCCATTTATATTATTTAGTTATTTACTTTTAATTTATTTTTAAGAATCAACTTAAAAATCAATATTTTAAGTTGATTTTTGCTTGTAAATGTGTTATTATAAGTAGCAGGTTAATTATGAAGTTCGGAGGTGTATTATGCAAGTTTTAATGGAAATAATATTATTTATTGCTAGTATTGTTATAATAGTAGCAGTGTTAATGCAAGAATCTAAGTCTGACGGCGTTGCGTCTTTGACTGCAGAAACTAATATTTCAGGAAAAGGCGGAAAAAAATCTAAAGATGCTGTATTAAGCCAAATTACTATTATAGCATCAGTTGTGTTTTTTATAGTAGCTATTGCTATGGCTGCGATTAAATAAAAAATTTAGGAGGAAAAAATGGATACTAATTTGATTTTTTATTGTGCGATTGCCGTTGGGGTTGTTGCACTTGTATTTGCTTATATTAAATATTTAAGCATTACAAAAATTGAACCTGGTAATGAAAGAATGAAAGAAATATCAGGTTATATTCAAGAAGGTGCTATGGCTTTCTTGGTTCGTGAATATAAGTATTTATCTATATTCGTTGTTGTTGTTGCAATTATTTTAGGAGTAGCCATTAATTTACTTACAGCAGTTTGTTTTTTAGCTGGTTCAATTTGTTCAATTTTAGCAGGATATTTCGGAATGAAAGCTGCTACTAAAGCAAATGTTAGAACTGCAAATGCTGCTAAAGAATACGGAATGGGAAAAGCGCTTCAAACTGCATTTTCAGGTGGAGCAGTAATGGGACTTTCTGTAGTTGGTTTAGGTATCTTAGGTATGACAGTTTGTTACTTCTTAGTAGGAGATGTAAATATTGTAACTGGATTTAGTTTTGGTGCTTCATCGATAGCTCTATTCGGAAGAGTAGGTGGTGGTATCTACACAAAGGCAGCTGACGTTGGGGCTGACCTTGTAGGAAAGGTTGAAGCGGGAATTCCTGAAGATGATCCAAGAAACCCTGCAGTTATAGCTGATAATGTAGGAGATAACGTAGGTGACGTTGCAGGTATGGGAGCTGACCTTTTTGAATCTTATGTAGGATCTATACTTTCTGGTATTACATTAGGTTCAGTTGCTTTTGGTAAAGAAGGTATTATATTTGCTTTAGCTCTTGCTGCAGCAGGTATTTTAGCATCATTAGTTGGATTGTTCTGTGTAAGAGGAGACAAAGATCCACAAAAATCATTAAATATGGGAACAATAGTTAGCTCAATATTGACTATTATAGTAACATATTTCTTAAGTAACAGAATTTTAGGAAATAATTCAGCATTTATTTCTTCAGTAGCTGGTATTTTAGTTGGATTAATTATTTCACAATTTACTGAATACTATACTTCAGGAGATAAAAAACCAGTTCAACATATTGCAGAAGAATCAGAAACTGGTTCATCAACAAATATTATTTCTGGTTTAGCTGTTGGAATGAAGTCAACTGCTGGTCCTATTGTTGTAATAGCAATTGGGATTTTAGTATCATATATGGCATCAAATGGATTTGCTAATGCTGGTCAAGGATTATATGGTATTTCTGTTGCTGCTATTGGTATGCTTTCTACTTGTGGTATGACTATTGCTGTTGATGCGTATGGTCCAATCGCTGACAATGCTGGTGGTATTGCAGAAATGTGTGAATTACCTCATGAAGTTAGAAATATTACAGATAAATTAGATTCTGTTGGTAATACTACAGCAGCTATTGGTAAAGGATTTGCAATTGGTTCGGCTGCATTAACTGCGTTAGCATTATTTGCATCATATACTCAAGCAGTAGGATTAGAAAAAATAGATGTTACAAAACCTCAAGTAGTGGCTGGAATGTTCATTGGTGGAATGTTACCATTCTTGTTCTCAGCTTTGACTATGGAAGCAGTTGGAAACGCTGCAAATGAAATGATTCAAGAAGTTAGAAGACAATTTAAAACAATTCCTGGAATTATGGAAGGAACTGGAACTCCAGATTATAGAAAATGTGTTGATATTTCTACAATGGCAGCTTTAAAACAAATGATTATTCCAGGATTATTAGCTGTAGTAGTTCCTGTATTAGTTGGTATTTTAATTGGAGCAGAAGCTCTTGGTGGATTATTAGCAGGATCTTTAGTAACAGGTGTTTTGATGGCAATCTTTATGTCAAATGCTGGTGGAGCATGGGATAATGCTAAAAAGTATATTGAAGAAGGACATCATGGCGGAAAAGGTTCAGATCCACATAAAGCTGCAGTTGTTGGTGATACTGTAGGGGATCCATTTAAGGATACTTCAGGTCCATCATTAAATATTTTAATTAAGTTAATGACTGTAGTAGCATTAGTATTTGCTCAAGTTATTTTAAACTATGGTGGAATGTTAATAAAATAATTATAATATTATATTTAGTAAAAAGTGTATTTTATACACTTTTTATTTTTTTGTAAATCTTTGTGTATAATAAGTTATATTTAATATATAAAATTCATATTTGCAATATTTTTTAATTTTTGATATAATGCTTTTAGTAAATAAATTTTAGGAGGTTTTTATGGATAGTGGACCCGAGGTCTATTTTCAGATTATTATTTTAATTTTATTAACTTTAGTTAATGCTTTTTTTGCCGCATCAGAGATGGCAATAGTTTCTATGGACAAGAAAAAGTTATTAACTTTATCAGAACAAGGAAATAAGAGAGCTATAAAAGTTGAAAAACTTTTAAAAGAGCCTTCAAAGTTTTTATCAACAATTCAAGTTGGTATTACTTTTGCCGGTTTCTTCACATCAGCTTCTGCTGCAGTAGGATTGTCAGATAAATTTGGAAAAGTATTAGCAAACTTATCAATTCCTTTTGCGTATAGAGTTTCCTTTGTTTTAATCACGGTTATATTAGCGTTTTTTAGTTTGGTTTTTGGTGAACTTGTACCTAAAAGAATAGCTTTACAAAATGCAGAAAAATTTGCTTTGTTTTCTGTTGGGACAATAAATTTTGTTTATAAGATTATGAGTCCTTTTGTTTATTTGCTATCTTTATCTACAAATATTGTTTTAAAGATTTTTTCCGTTCCTACAAGTGGAGTTGAAGCTCAAGTTACACTTGAAGAGATTAAGTCGATTGTAGAAGTTGGACAAGAACAAGGTATAATTAATCCTACAGAACGCGAAATGATAGATGGTGTTATATCTTTTGATGATGTATTAGCAGAGGAAGTAATGACAGCTAGAACTGAAGTATTCATGATTGATATTGATGAACCTGATAAAGATTTTGAGACTTTAATGCAAATGAGATATTCAAGAGTACCTGTATATGAGGATGATATTGATAACATAATAGGAATTTTATATATTAAGGACTTTTTCTTAGAAGCTTATAAAGTTGGGTTTGATAAAATAGATATACGTTCTATTTTAAGACCTGCATATTTCATTCCTGAAAGAAAGAATATAAATGATTTGTTTCTTGAACTTAAAAATTCAAGAAATCAAATGGCTGTATTAATAGATGAATATGGTGGTTTTACAGGAATTGTTACTATGGAAGACTTGATTGAGGAAGTTATGGGCGAAATAGATGATGAATATGATAAGAAAACTAATCCTTCAATCAAAAAGATAGATGATAGACATTTTATTGCAACTGGTGCATGTGAAATTGAAGATGTTAATGACGCTTGTAATTTAAAACTTGATGAAAATTCTGAAGATTATGATACCTTAGGTGGTATGCTTATGTATCTTTTAGGATATATACCAAATGATGGTGAAAAACTTACTGTTGAAGATAATGGTGTTATTTATAATATTTTATCAATTCTTGAACATAGAGTTAAGAAAGTTAGAATAGTTCTTCCTAAAGAAGAAGTTACAGAAACAGAAGATGATAAAGAAAAAAGTTCTGATGAATAATCTTTGAAATTTTTAGTAATTCATATAAAAAAACCGCTAAAGTTATTAGCGGTTTTAAATTTTAACCAAGAATCCATAACAGCTATAAACTGTGTGGATTTGTTTATTTAATTATTCAATTCCTAATTTTTCAATAGTTTGTACTAATATGTTACAATCTACATATCTAAAATCTCTTAGTACTCTATCTATCCAAAGAGGTGTTTTTAAATTGTTTTGAAATTTTTTATATGTTTCAATCGCTTCGTCAATAATTATAATTCCATTAACATCAAGCTCTTTTGTTTTAGTTATTAAAATAGATCTGTATGGTGTCTCATTAGGTTTTATACTTCCACAAAGTGGATGCGTTGAAAGTTCAAATCCATTTTGAAGTTTTTTCTTTACTATATCCAAAATATCTCCATAAGAATATTTTTCATCAAAAATTATGTCTAAATCTTTTTTATTCTTTACTTTTTCATATAAGTCTATATTATTAGTTATTAGTGTAAATTTCATATCAATTCTCCCTTCGTACTATAAAATTGTAACATAAAAACATAAAAATATAAAGCGATTAGGTAAAATATATTTAAAAAATTCTAAAAATATGGTAAAATCAATAATGAGGTGATAATTTTGGCTAATGATTTTGTGCATTTGAATGTTCATACAGAATATAGTTTGTTGAACAATTATAATCCAATGGAAAAGTTAATAGATAAAGCTAAAGAATTAAATTTTAAAGCTATGGCCATTACAGATTATAACAATATGTATGGCGTTATTGATTTTTATAAAAAATGTAAAAAAAATTCAATAAAGCCTATAATCGGTTGTGAGCTAACTTTGTCATACCCAAATAATGAATTTTATAATATAATATTATTAGCTAAGAATAATCACGGATATAAAAATTTATGTAAATTAGTGTCTAATTTATATGTTGTTGAAAATAGAGATAGAGAATTTATAACTTTTGATGAATTAGAAAAATTTTCAAAAAACTTAATATTAATAGTTGGGTCTAAAAGAAGTTTTATTAGAAAATGTCTATATTTAGATGATGTGTTAAGTGCTAAGAATGAAATTTTAAATTTTAAAAGTATGTTTAATAAAGAAGATTTATTCCTTGAATTGAATTTTCATTTTGAAGAAAATGATGAATTGATGATTAATAAATACTTGGAATTTGCAAATGAAGTAAATGTTGAGACTGTCGTAACTAACGATGTTCATTATTTAGAAAACACAGATTTTAACTTATTTAATATAGCAAGATGTATCTCAAAAGGCATTTTATTATCAGAACTTAAGGAAGAAACTTTTACTAAAGCAGAATACTATTTAAAAAGTGAAGAAGAGATGTTAAAAATATTTTCTTCGCTTGAAGATTCTATTTATAATACAAAACTGATTGCTCAAAGATGTAATGTTGAATTTGATTTTTCAACATACCATTTACCTGAATATAAAGTACCTGATGGTGTTAGTACTAAGGAAGATTATTTACATAGTCTAATCATAGAAGGTATGAAAAAAAGATATGAAAATATAACTGATGAAATCAAAAAACGAGTAAATTATGAATTTTCAATTATAAATAAAATGGGATTTACTGATTATTTTCTTATTGTTTGGGATTTTGTAAATTTTGCTAAGAAAAATAAAATTCCAGTTGGACCGGGGAGAGGTTCAGGTGCAAATTCAATTGTTGCATACTGTTTGGAGATTACTGACATCGACCCAATAGAATATGAATTGATTTTTGAAAGATTTTTAAATCCCGAAAGAATTTCAATGCCTGATTTTGATATAGATTTTTGTAATGAAAGGCGAGAAGAAGTTATTGACTATGTAATTAGGAAGTATGGGAAAAATCATGTCTCACAAATTGTTACTTTTGGTACTATGAAACCTCGAGCGGCCGTGAGGGATATTGGTAGAGTTTTAGGTTATAAATTATCTACTGTCGATAAAGTTGCTAAACTAATACCAAATAATTTAGATGTTACTTTTGAAAATGCATTAAGAGATAGTTTTGAATTAAAAAAATTATATGATGAAGACGTAAATATAAAAAAACTTATTAATACTTCTGAAAAATTTGAAAAATTTCATAGACATATTTCAATTCATGCTGCTGGTATTGTTATAACTAAAGAAGAGCTTACAGAATATATTCCACTATCTAAAAGTGGAGAAAATATAGTAACACAGTTTAATATGGTAGAATTAGAGGAACTTGGACTTTTAAAAATGGATTTTTTGGGTCTTAGAACACTTACCGTAATTGATGATACAATAAAACTTGTTAAAAAGAATTATAATAGAGATATAGATATCGAAAAAATATCTTTAAATGATAAAAATGTTTTAAACCTATTTAAAACGGCAGATACCATTGGAATTTTTCAATTTGAAAGTACGGGGATGAGATTATTTTTGAAAGATTTGAAAGCAGATAATTTTGATGAGTTGGTTGCTGCAAATTCTCTATTTAGACCCGGACCTATGAATCAAATACCTAATTATATTAAAAACAAAAGAAATCCTAGTGGTATTAGATATTTGGATAAACGTTTAGAAAAATATTTAAAATCTACTTATGGAATTATTGTATATCAAGAACAAGTTATGCAGATTGCAAGGGAACTTGCAGGATATACTTGGGGACAAGCTGATAATTTGAGAAAAGCCATCGGTAAAAAGCATATGGACATTATGGAATATAATCGAAAAATATTTATTTATGGTTTGGATAATTTAGATGGAAGTATCAAAATTAAAGGCTGTATTAGAAATGGAGTTGATGAAAAACTTGCACAAAATATTTTTGATTTAATTGTGGAGTTTGGTAATTATGCTTTTAATAAATCACATAGTGCTTGTTATTCTTTAAATGCATATAGGACCGCATACTTAAAATACTATTATCCGCTTGAATATATGGTTTGCCTTTTAAATTCTGTTATAAATTATGAAAGACAATTTTTCCAATATTTTCAAGAAATTAAAAGAATGGGAATAAAGATTTTACTACCAAGTGTTAATTACAGTAATTATAAAATAAGTACTGAAAATAAATGTATGAGGATTGGTTTCTCCCAAATTAAAGGATTTAATAGGCTTTTAGCCAAAGACATTGAAGATGAAAGAAAAAATGGAGAGTTCAAAAGTTTTAAAGAATTTTTAGAAAGATTGAAAAATTCAAAGAATATGAGCTTGCAATCAATTGAGAACTTAATAAAATCTGGAGCTTTTGATGAAATAGATGAAAAAAGAGTTGAAATTTTAAATTCTTTAGAGACATTATTTACTCAAATAGTATCTAAAAGTAAAAATGAATTATCAGGACAACTATCCTTAATTAGTTCCGATTTTATGCAGGAAAAATTTGCTAAGTCTGAAAAATTTTTTAAGGATGACTTATTAGAGTTTGAAAAAGATGTTTTAGGTTTTTATATTTCTTCACATCCATTAGATGAATACAAAGACTATATTAATTCTAAAAATAGTATGAAGTTAATTGATTTGAAAGTTTTAGATAAAGGTATATATAATGTAATAGTTTATATAAATTCTATTAAACTTAGAAGAAATAAAAAAAATAAAACGTTAAAAACAATTAATGTAGAAGATTTTACAAGTAGCATAGAGCTTTTAGATGTTAAAGATTTAGATATTATCAAAGGTAAAATCTATGAAATATCTGTTAAAGTTTCTGTAAATTCGTTTGGAAATACTAATTTTACTGTAATTGGTGCTAAGGAAGTATATGATATTTATATTAAGAAGTTATATATAAAATTAGATAGTTTGGACTATGATACTAAGAAAAAACTTGGAAAACTTTCGGAAAAGTATAATGGAGAAAATCAAGTTATTTTATATATTTCATCTAATCATAAAACTTTGAAATTAGAAAATAAATTTGATTTGAGAAATGAAAATTTACTTGTTGAGTTGGAAAATAATTTTGGAAAAGACTGTTTTTATATAGGTTGATGGAGGGATATTTTGAAAAAAATTGCTATTCTTACAAGTGGAGGAGATTCTCCTGGAATGAATCCAGTAATAAGAGCTGTTGTAAGAACATGTATATATCATAATGCTAGAATATATGGTGTAAAATTTGGTTATGATGGTCTTATAAAAGGAGATATCTTTGAAATGAATGTATCTAGTGTTGCAGATATAATTCAAAAAGGTGGTACTATACTAGGTAGTGCTAGAAGTAAAGAATTTATGACTAAGGAAGGGCAAGAAAAGGCAGTTCAAAGCTTAAAGGATTATGGTATTGAAGGACTTGTAGTTTTAGGTGGAGATGGTACTTTTCGAGGAGCCAATGTACTAAGTAAATATGGAATAAAGACGATAGCTATACCTTGTACAATTGATAATGATATGGGATATACTGACTATACAATTGGATTTTTTACTTCAGTAAATACTGTTATAGACGCTATTTCAAAACTTCGTGATACATCTTCTTCTCATGGAAGAGCTAATATTTTAGAGGTTATGGGTAGAAAATGTGGAGATATTGCCTTAAATTCAGGATTAGCAGGGGGAGCTGAAAGTATAATAGTTCCGGAAGTCAATTTTGATATAGATAAAGTTTGTAATAAAATAATTTCTGGTAGAAAAAGAGGTAAATTACACCATATAATAGTTTTAACTGAGGGAATTTTAAGCCCTTATGAACTTAAAAGACAGATTCAAGAAAAGGCAAAAATTGATACAAGAGTTACTGTGCTTGGGCATATTCAGAGAGGAGGTACTCCAAGTTCATTTGACAGAATAATTGCAAGTCAAATGGGAAGTATAGCAGTTAAGTTATTGTTGAAAGAACAAACTAATTTAGCCTTAGCATTTAAAAATAATAATATTGAGTATATTTCTATAGAAGATGCAGTTTCTAGTAAAAAAATATTTAATAAAGATTTGTATGATATAGTTGATGAATTATCTATTTAGGAGAAAATTATGAAAAAAACAAAAATAATATGTACAATTGGACCTGCTTCAGATTCAGTTGAAAGTTTAAAAGAATTAATGCTTTGTGGAATGAATGTTTGTAGATTGAATTTTTCACATGGTAGCAAGGAAGAACATCAAGTTAGGATTGATAATATAAAAAAAGCAAGAGAAGAGTTAGATTTGCCTATAGCAATAATGCTTGACACTAAGGGTCCTGAAATAAGACTAGGGAAATTTAGTGTTGATGAAGTTGTATTAAAAGCAGGAGATACTTACACATTTACAATTGAAGAAGTTTTAGGAAATCAAGAAATTTGTTCTGTTTCTTACAAATTATTACCCAATGATGTTAAAATTGGAGGGACAATTTTAGTTGATGATGGTTTAGTTGAAATGGAAGTTATTTCAAAAACAGATAAAGAAATAAAATGTCTAGTTAAAAATAATGGGCTAATCAAGAGTAATAAAGGTGTAAATATTCCAAATGAAATAATACATTTACCTTCAATTACAGAAAAAGATAAGTCTGATATTTTATTTGGAATACAAAATGATTTAGATTTTATTGCCGCTTCATTTGTTAGAAAACCTGAAGATGTATATGAAATTAGAAAGATTTTAGATGAAAATAATTCTGACATTAAAATTATATCTAAAATAGAAAATCAAGAGGGTGTTGAAAATATTGATAAAATTATAGAAGCATCAGATGGAATAATGGTTGCTAGAGGAGATTTAGGGGTTGAAATTAAAACTGAATTTATTCCAAAAATACAAAAAGAAATAATTAGAAAATGTAATTTAATAGGAAAACCAGTGATAACAGCAACACAAATGCTTGATTCAATGATTAGAAATCCACGACCGACAAGAGCAGAAGTTACAGATGTAGCAAATGCAATTATAGATGGAAGTGATTGTATTATGTTATCTGGTGAAACAGCAGCAGGAAAATATCCAAAAGAAGCTGTAAAAGTAATGAATAATATCGCAATAACAACAGAAAACTCTTTTGATTTTCAAAATAGTATAAAAAGTAAAAATAGACAAGATATTTTAAATACTATGAATTCAATAAGTTTGTCAACAAAAGAAATTGCTGAGAATTTAAGAGCAAAAGCAATAATTTGTGCTACAGCTTCAGGAATTACTCCTATTTCAATTTCAAAATTTAGACCATTTGTTGATATTATAGCTGTAACTTATTCTGAAAAGGTTAGAAGAAAATTACAAATATTTTGGGGAGTTACTACATTGATTTCCAAAAAATCAGAGCATACAGATGAAGTAATTGAACGTTCAATATCAGCAACTTTAAATGCAAATTATATCAGCGATGGAGATACTGTTGTTTTAACAGCAGGGATACCTGTTGGAGTTGCGGGTACAACAAATTTAATTAAAGTTCATACTGTTGGTAAAATCCTGATAAAAGGACTTGGTATAGGAAAAGAATCAATTACAGGAAAAGCATGTTTAATAAACAATGAAGACGATTTAAAAAATAAATTTAAAGATGGAGACATAATTGTTTCCAAATTTACAGATAGAGAATATGTTGAATTTATTGATAGAGCATCAGGAATCGTAGTCGAAACAGGAGGACTGACTTCCCATGCCGCAATTATTGCTTTACATTTTAATATACCTACTATTATAGGAGCTGAAAATGCTACTAGAATGATTCAAGATGGACAACTTGTGACTATTGATACTGTAGGTGGTTTAGTTTATGATGGAGATGTTAAAGTTCTTTAATTTTACTTTATTTTAAATATATGTTATTATATTACAGACGTTTAATTAAGGAGAAAATATTTTGATAAAATATAAAGATTTACCAAAAGAATTTCAAAATGAATCTGTAAAAAAATATTATGAAATAGTTTCAAAAAAAAGACTAAGTTTATTTTTTAAAAGAGTATTTGACATTGTTTTTTCTATTTTAATTTTGTTGATTTTGTTAATTCCAATAATTATAATTTCTATAGCTATAAAATTAGATTCTAAAGGAAGTATTTTTTATAGACAGAAGAGAGTTACAAGATATGGTAAAAAATTTAAAATTTTTAAATTTAGAACAATGGTATCTAATGCTGATAAAATTGGAACTCTTGTAACTGTGAAGGAAGATTCAAGAATAACAAAGGTTGGAAAGTTTTTAAGAAAATATAGATTAGATGAATTTCCTCAAATTTTTAATATATTATCAGGAGATATGAGTTTTGTAGGAACAAGACCAGAAGTTACAAAATACGTTGAAAGATATTCAGACTATATGTTTGCAACTTTGTTATTACCTGCGGGTCTTACTTCATACTCTAGCATAAATTATAAAGATGAGGATAAAATAATATCAAGTCATTTAGATGATGATACTAGTATTGATGATATATATATAAATTATATTTTGCCTGATAAAATGAAGTATAATATTGAGTATATTGAAAGATTTTCTTTTTGGTATGATATAAAAATTATGTTTAAAACATTTTTATCTGTTTTTTTGGGGAGGGAAAATAATGAAAGTTAGTATAGGAGTAGTTGCCTTAAATGAAGAAAAAACTTTACCTTCTCTTTTTGAAGATTTTAAAATGCAGACATATCCACATGATAAAATTGAAATAATTTTAGTAGATGGGATTTCAACAGATAATACAAAAAAAATAATGCAAGATTTTAAAGAGAATAATAATTTTAGAGGAGTTAAAATTTTAGATAATCCTAAAAAAATTCAATCTGCTGGATGGAATATCGTTATAAAAAATTTCACAGGAGATGTGCTTGTTAGAATTGATGCACATTCTTCAGTTCCAAAAGATTTTATAGAAAAAAATGTTAGGAATATAGAAGCTGGAGAAGATGTTTCAGGTGGAAAAAGACCAAATATAATAGATGATGATACAGGATACAAAATAATGCTTTTAGAAGCAGAATCATCAATGTTTGGAAGTGGAATTGCACCTTTTAGAAATGCATCCGGGAAAAAATATGTAAAGTCTATGTTTCACGCAATGTATAAAAGAGAAGTATTGGAAAAAGTCGGTTTCTTTAACGAAAAATTGTTAAGAACAGAAGACAATGAATTCCATTATAGGATTAGAAAAGCGGGATATAAGCTTTGCTATGATGATGATATTATTTCATATCAGCATACTAGGAATTCACTTTCAAAAATGATTAAACAAAAAAAAGCTAATGGTATGTGGATAGGACTTACGACTTCAGTATGTCCAGATTGTTTAAATTTATATCATTATATTCCTTTTGCTTTTTTAGTTGCACTTTTTATTTCAATTATTTCACTATTTTTTACTAAATATTTATTTTTATTGGTATTTGGATCATATCTTATAGTGAATATTTTGATGTCTTTGACTTCAATTTTAAAAGGGAAATTTAATGTTTATAATTTATTACTTCCAATTGTATTTTTCCTTTTACATATTAGTTATGGATATGGAACATTAATAGGATTTTTAAAAATCCCTTCATTTTTAAAAACATATAATAAGGAGGACTAGGCTATGATATATGCAGGTATTCTTGCTGGAGGAATAGGTAGTAGGATGAATATTTCCAATATTCCAAAACAATTTTTAAATATTGGAGATAAGCCTATTATAATTCATACTATTGAAAAGTTTTTATTATGTAATAAAATAGATAAAATTTATGTTGGGGTAAATCCTGATTGGAATTCTTATCTAGTTGATATAGTAGATAAAGATTATAATTATTTATCTGAAAAAATTGTTGTTGTAGATGGAGGAAAAGATAGAAATTCTACAATTTTAAATATTATTTCTGCTATTGAAAAAGATAATGGATTATCAGATGAGGATATTCTTATAACTCATGATGCAGTTAGACCATTTGTTTCAATTAAAATGATTGAAGAAAATATTGATAATTGTAAAAAATATAATATTATTGATACTGTAGTTCCAGCTTTTGATACTATAGTTTCTTCTGAAGATGGAAAATTTATTTCATCAATACCAGATAGAAAAACAATGTTTCAAGGACAAACTCCTCAAACATTTAAAATTAATAAATTTATGGAATATTATAATAAACTCTCTGAAGAAGAAAAAAATATTTTAACTGATGCTTGTAAAATATTTGTGTTAAATGGGGAAAAAGTATTTTTAGTTAATGGTGATTTTTCAAATATAAAAATTACTACTGTAACTGACTTAAAAATTGCTAAAGCAATGCTTATGGAGATTTAAGATGATAAATAGAATTTTTCAATTGATGAAACCAGGTTTTATTTCAGTTAAATATGTTGATGAGAGCTTTTTAGGAGATAAAGTCATTGTAAAACCATTATACGTATCTTTGTGTCATGCTGATCAAAGATACTATTTAGGAAAGAGAGATCCAAAAGTATTGGCAAAAAAATTGCCTATGGCTCCAATTCATGAATCTTGTGGAGAGGTTGTTTTTGATCCAACAAACACTTTTAAGGTTGGAGATAAGGTATCTATGATACCAAATACTCCACCTTGTACTTATGATGAAAGTATATATGAAAATTATGTGAAGGGTTCTTATTTTCTATCTAGTGGTCATGATGGTTTTATGAGGGAATTTGTCAAAATTGCTCCGGATAGACTTGTAAAATTTAATGATATAGATTTACCTGTTGCTTCTATTTTGGAATTTATTTCAGTTGGATTTCATGCCTATGATAGATTTGTAAAGAATTCTATTGAAAATAAAGAAACAATAACTATTTTTGGAAATGGAAGTTTGGGTTTTATTGTCGCAAATGTTTTGAAATATAGATTTCCAAATACTAAAATAGTTGTTGTTGGTAGAAATATAGAAAAGTTAAAAATTTTCTCATTTGTAGATGAGGTTTATTCAAGTGATGATATTCCTGAAAGTTTTTCAACAGATCATGCCTTTGAATGTGCAGGAGGACCAGGAAGTGAAGATGCTATTAATAATATTATAAAATATATTAAGCCTCAAGGCTCAATTATGTTGATGGGAGTTAGCGAAAATAAAATTGCTGTAAATACTAGAGATATATTGGAGAAAGGATTAACATTAATTGGATGTTCCCGATCTGGAAGATATGATTTTCAAGAGGCAGTTAGAATGCTTGAAAACAAAAAAATTCAAAACAGATTTAAGTCGATTGTATTTGAAGATGATGAAATCAATAGTGTTGATGATATTCATAGATTTTTTAAAAATGATTTAAATACACCTTTTAAAACTGTGGCAAAATGGAATATTTGATTAAGTGTGATTATATAAATTATGGATGAAATAAATTTAAGAGAGTTACAACTTAAGAGTCTAGAAATGGGAAAATATTTTGTTTCGTTTTGTGAAGAAAATAATTTATTATGTTATCTTTGTGGTGGTGGAGCAATTGGTAGTTTAAGGCATTCAGGATTTATCCCATGGGATGATGATTTAGATTTTTTTATGCCTAGAGAAGATTACGAAAAATTAGCTTTGCTATGGAATGAAAAAGCTGATACTAAAAGATATTCTCTTGTTAAGGCTAATAAAGATTTAGTTGATTATAATCTTTTTATTACTATTAGAGATAATGAAACAACTGCTGTTAAACCATATCAAAAAGGCTTAAATATAAGTCATGGGATAGCGTTGGATATTTTACCTCTTGATGGTTGTCCTAGTGGTAAAGTGAAACGAAAATTTCAAATAATGTGGGGATTAATTTATTCTCTTTTTTGTGCTCAAGTTTTACCTGAAAAACATGGTGGGATAAAGAAAAAAGTTTCTAAATTGTTATTATCAATTTTTAAATCTAAAAAAATTAGATATAAAATTTGGAAGTTCGCAGAAAAAAGAATGACTAAATATAAAATTGATAAATCAGAATATATTACAGAACTTTGTTCTGGTCCATATTATATGAAAAAAGTATATAGAAAAGAGTGGTTTATGGATAAGAAGTATTTTGATTTTGAAGATACGAAAATGCCTATTCCTATTGGTTATGATGGATATTTAAAAACTGCTTTTGGAGATTATATGAAATTACCTCCAAAAGATAAGCAGATACCTCATCATGATTTACTATTCTTAGATTTAAAAAATAGCTATACAAATTATGAAAAAATTTGGAAATAAGGTGATTGTTTGAAAAAAAAGAAAGTATTATTTTTTTTGTGGTCCTTTTCCCTTGGGGGAGGAGCAGAAAAAATATTATCAACAATTGTAAATAATCTTGATAGTGAAAAATATGACATTGATATACTCGAGATAGAGCATTTTGATAAAGGTTACGAACCTATTAATGATAATATAAGAATACTAAAATCATGGCAAGATTATAGACAATCTAAGATAAAAAGAGCTATTTTATGGAGAATAAGAAAGTTTTTTCCGAATTTAGTGAGAAAAATAATGGTTAAAGAAAAATATGATATAGAAATTTCATTTACTATAATGAACCCTCCTTTTGAATTTTCAAAGGATAAGAATGTAAAAAAAATTTCCTGGATTCATGGAAGTATTGAAGATTTTATGAAAGATTCTCAAAAGAGAAATAATCATAGAAGGCATTTAGATGTAGTCGATAAAATAATTTCTGTATCGGAAAAAACTAAAGAGTCCATAATTTCAGTTTATCCGGAATACAAAGATAAAGTCATTACAATTTATAATGGATATGATTTTGAAAGTATTTTGGAAAAATCAAATGAGATGACAGATATTAATATTGAAAAAAATTCAATTTGTGTAATTGGAAGAATTGAGAACCTAAAAGGATCATTAGAGGTTTATGAGACAATTAAAAAATTACACAAAAATTTAAATAAAAAGTATCATTTATATTTTTTAGGGACTGGAGAATTGGAAACTTATATAAAAGAATTAGTACAAAGCGACCATTTAGAAGATTATGTTCATTTTTTAGGATATCAAAAAAATCCATATAAATATATCAAAAAAATGGACTTGATGTTTTCAATGTCAAAACAGGAAGGCTTTTCTGGTGCGATAGTTGAAGGATTAGCATTAGGAATTCCTTTCATTTCTACCGATGTTGGAGGAATTAAAGAGCTTTCAAATAACGGTAAATTCGGTGAAATTGTAAATTCTACTGATGATGCTTGTAAATATATTATTGATTATTTTGAAAATAATATATTAATAGATAAATCAGAAATGAAAAATTTTATAACTCAATTTACAATTGCCGAACAAATAAAAAATATAAATGAAATATTAGAATAATGGAGATAATTATATGAATATTACTTTTAAAAGATTTTATTCTTTAATTACAGTATTTTCTTTTATTTTAACTCTGTTACTTGGAATGGGTTATTTATACACAGACAGGTTGGATATATTGCTTTTTACATTATTATCTTTTTTTGTAAGTTTAATAATATTTTGTTTTATAGATATAAAATATTATATAATACATTTATTTTTTTATATAACTATTTTTATATTTCTAGTTTCAAGACCGACAATAGATTATTTGAGAAGTTATAGCTTTAATACTTATCAGAAAGATGCTTATGTTTTTGCTTTTATTATAGTTATGATTTCGCTTTCAGGATTATTTATTGGAGGAGTAATTTCAAAAGCATTATTAAAAATAAAAAATAAAAAAAAATTAGATGTAGATAGTAATAATAAATTAGAAAATTCTATTTGGTTGAAAAATGTGAGAATTGTTTCCTTTTCAGTATATATTTTAACATATCCATTTTATGCTTTAAGGCTAATTGAAAGATTGATATTTAAATTAAATACATCTTATTATATATATTATGCAGAGTTTAAAAGCAAGTTGCCTTACTTTACATATATATTATCAGTTTTTACAGTATATTCAATGTGTGTATATTTGGCATCTAAACCAAATAAAAGAAATGCTACTATAGTTTTAGTTAGTAATCTATTTGCAAATGCAATATATCTATTTATTGGAACTAGAAATCCATTTATTTTAAGTTTAATATTTTCTTTTATATATTATTTTATAAGAGGACAGGAAGATATTAAAAATAAATGGATAGGAGTTAAGGAAAAGATATTAATTTTTACAAGTCTTCCTATAATAATTGTGGGCATGGGACTCTTAAACTATGTTAGAGATAATGTTAAAGTTTCTAATTTTAAAATATTTGATATATTTATAGATTTTATCTATAAACAGGGCACAAGTTTTGGTGTTTTAGCTAAAGGATTCTTATATAATAGTAATATTGCTGTAAGAAGTTTTACAAACTTTACTTTTGGACCAATAATTGAATATTTTACTCATGGAAATTTTGGTAAATTATTATTCGATACAAAGCCATTTACAGCTACAACAAATAGCATTGAATTGGCAATAAAAAGTAATAGTTATGCACACAATCTTTCCTATATAGCAATAAAAGGTGATTATTTACAAGGACACGGTTTAGGAAGTAGTTATATAATGGAAAATTTTACAGACTATGGATATTTAGGTGTATTTTTGTTTAGTGTGTTTTTAGGTTTTTTATTTATAAGAATGTTAAATGTTTCTTATAAAAATAAAACTTTGTCATTTGTTTGTACTTTAATAGTATTGAATAATTTATTCTTTATGCCTAGAAGTAGTTTTTCAGAAAGTTTTTCAACATTACTTACATTCCAATTTTGGTTTATAGTGATATTAATTTTCTTAGTTGCAAAATTAATATCGAAGGATAATTCGTATACGATTTATAAAGTAAAGGAGATATAATATGTTTGAAAATTATTCGTTTGGAGATTTATTATCCAATATATATAAAAAAAGAATTTTAAATTTAGTAGCATTTCTACTATTAAGTATTGCTTTAATTTTTCCGTTAGTAACTAAAACTATTAACAGAAAAACAGTAACAAAAGAAGGAGTTCAATATTCAACTTATGTAGCATATAAGATCACTGCTCCTGAAAGTGATAATACAAATGCATTGTTTAGTAGAAGAGGATATTCTGATTTTTATGAAAAACTGTTAACTTCTAATCTAAATGGAGCTTTTTTATTTAATGACGTAAGTGATAAAGAATTATCACAAATGGCTAAAGAATTGGATACATCAGCTGTTACTTTAAAAAATTCTAATGCTGATTACTGGGATAAGAAGGTAGTAATAAATTATATTTCTACGAATTTAGGGGTTTCTGTTAAAATTTTAACTCCAAGTAAAGCTGTAAATGATGTTATTGAAAAGAAATTTGATGAATTAATAAATAAATATAAAGCTGTTTATAAAAATGTTACCATTGAAAAGATTGAGTCAAATTATTCTAAAGAGTTAAGCTCTAAAGAAAATGTAAATACTGGATATAGCATGAAAAAATTATTAGTGAAAGTTTTTGCTATTGAAGTGGCTTTAATAATTTTAGTTGCTATTATGAATTTTGTATTGTATATATTTAATCCAACAATTAATAGAGAAGGAGATTATAGAAAATATAATATAAAATTTGTTCAAGAAATAAAAAACAATAATGATTTAGTAGAAGTATTAAAATATAAACTTAATTCAGAAAAAATTGATGAATTGAGTGTAATTAGTTCAAATTCAAAAATTATTAAGAAGTTGAATGATTTAAACATTGATAAAGTAAATGTTTTAAAATCTAATGAATTAAATAATATAATGAATTTAAAAAATGCTATATTTATTGAAGAATATGGAATAACAAGATACTCATTATTCGAAAAATTATTACAAAATCTAAAAAATTATGATAAAAATATTATAGGAGTTTTATCATATAAATTATAAAAAAACAAAACCGGCTAATTTTAGCCGGTTTTGTTTTTTTAGATATTAATTACTTTTTCTGCATTGAAAAGAGTTTCATATATAGTGTACATATTACTTATTTCACCAACTAAAAGTTTTTCTTTTAATCCGAAGTAATCAAGACAAGTTCCACAAGAGATTATTTCTACACCCTTATCTTTTAGTTTTTGTAAATCGTCAGTACAAGGAGATTCTTCACAAGTTAGCTTTACACCAGAATTAAAGAAAACTAAAGTTTTAGGTAATTTTTCATATTCACTTGAAGTATAAATAAAACCTTTAATTAATAGTTTTCCTAATTCTTCAGACCCATTTCCCATAAAATCTTTAGAAATTGCAATTACTACATCTGATGAATTTCCCACAGAACAAAACGCAGTTGCTTCTTGTAAATTTGTTTCATTGCTTTTTGTTACATACACATTAAATTCATTATCAGATTTTTTCTCAAATCTAAAATTTAAATTACTGCTTTTAGAAAATTTTTCTAAATTTTTTACAGCAGTATCATTATCAACTATAACTAAAAACTCTTTTTCTTCTGAATTTTCTACAGCCTTTTTTGTTAAAATCAAAGGTTGTGGACAAGCTAATCCCTTAGCATTTATTTCTTTCATATTTTACCTCCAAAAAATATAATTTATACAATCTAATTATACAATATTAGTATTATTAATACAAGCGATTTAAATTATTAATTTATTGGAATACATTTAGTTATATTTAATTTTAATAAGAAGTAAAGCTTATTAGTAAAAAATTCTAAATTAAATAAAGTACAATATTAAGTAATATTAATTTTTTGTAAAAAATATGTTTAAATTATCTATTTAGGGTATAATAAAACTAAAGGTCAAAGAAAGTCAAATTTATGGAGGGATTTATGGAATATAAAGATTATTATAAAATTTTAGGCGTAAAAAAAAATGCAACTGATGCAGAAATAAAAAAAGAATATAGAAAACTTGCAAAAAAATATCATCCTGATGTTAATCAAAATGATGAGGTGGCAAGTAATAAATTTAAAGAAATCAATGAAGCTTATGAGGTTTTGTCCGATAAGGAAAAAAGAAAACAATATGATATGTTTGGATCAAATTATAATTTTAGTGGTGGAGACAATTTTGATCCGAGAAATTATGGTTTTAGTGCTTCCTATAGCGGAAGTGATATGAGTGGTTTCTCTGATTTCTTTAATATGTTTTTTGGTGGAGGTGGAACATCTTCTTCAAGTTTTAGTGGCTTTTCTGGATTTGATGGTTTTACAAATTCTAGAACTTATTCAGGGTTTGAAAGACAACCTCAAAGGCAAAAGTATGAAACAAGTATAAATTTGTCAGTTAAGGAAGCATATTCCGGGATTGAAAGAGAACTATATGTTAATATAAATAATTCTCCTAAAAAAATAACTGTAAAAATTCCTAAAGGCATAACTACAGGAAAAAAGGTAAAAGTTAATGGAGATAAATATAAACTTGATGGTGATATTTTTGTAAAAATTAATGTTATAAATGATGAATATAGACTTGAAGATTTAGATTTAATAAAGACGATTAGTCTATATCCTTGGGAAGCATATTTTGGAGTTACAAAAGTAATTGAAACTTTAAATGGAAATGTTAGAGTAAAAATTCCTGCAAAGATAGAAAGTATGAAAAAAATAAGAATTTCAAATAAAGGTTATACTGATTTAAAAGGAAAAACTGGAGATTTATATCTTGAAATAGTTATAAATAATCCTAAAAATTTATCCGGTGAAAAATTAGAATTATATAAGAAATTAATGGAAAATTAATGATATAGTAAAATTTATATTTTATTAAAATTTTAGGTTTTAAAAAGGAGGAGTATTATGAATTTAGAAAAATTTAGTAGTGATGCAATGAAAATTGTAGAAGAATCTCAAAGTTTGGCAATTAAAAATGCAAATGTAGAAATATCTGATGTTCATCTACACAAAGCTTTGATTGATAGTGACAACATAATAATTAAAATTTTAAACATTATGAATGTAAATATAGATAGCTATAGAAATGATGTTAAGCTAGCTTTTGATAATTTGCCTTCACAATATGGCGATTCAAACATTTATCCAAATACTGTTTATCAAAGAATTTTACTTAATTCTGAAGATGAAATAAAAGGAACAGGAGATAGTGCTATTTTACCTGAACATATCTATCTTTCTCTTTTAAAAGAAAAAAATATAAAGTCTTCAGATATTTTTAGAAAGTATAATATAACATACAATTCTTTTAAATATGCTTTAATGGGAATTAAGAATATGAAAAATGAACATAAAGAAGGAAGCACAAGTGAAGAGTTGTTAAAATATGGAAGAAATTTAACTGAAGAAGCAAGAAATGGTAAACTTGATCCTGTTATTGGTAGAGATGAAGAAATAAGACATTCAATTAGAATTTTATCAAGAAGAACAAAAAATAATCCTGTTTTAATAGGTGAACCAGGAGTTGGTAAGACAGCTATCGTAGAAGGATTGGCACAAAGAATTGTAAATAATGATGTTCCAGATGGATTAAAGAACAAGATAATTTTCTCATTAGATATGGGAAGTTTAATAGCTGGAGCAAAATTTAGAGGAGAATTTGAAGAAAGGTTAAAAGCTGTTCTTGAAGAAATCAAAAATTCAGAAGGTGAAATAATTTTATTTATTGATGAAATTCATACTCTAGTTGGTGCCGGGAAAACGGATGGAGCTTTGGATGCATCAAATATGTTAAAACCTATGCTTGCTAGGGGAGAATTGCATACAATAGGAGCAACAACACTAGATGAATATAGAAAATATATTGAAAAAGATGGTGCCTTAGAAAGAAGATTCCAAAAAGTTTTAGTAAAAGAACCTACCGTTGAAGATACAATTTCAATACTTAGGGGAATAAAAGAGAAATATGAAATTCATCATGGAATTAAAATAACCGATTCAGCAGTTATTGCCTGTGTAACTTTAAGTGATAGATATATTACTGACAGATTTTTACCGGATAAGGCTATTGACTTGATGGATGAGGCATCTTCCATGATAAGAACTGAAATTGATTCAATGCCACAAGAAATTGATGATTTAAGAAGAAAAGTTTTACAATTAGAAATAGAAAAGGCTGGTTTAATTAAAGAAACTGATGAAATTAGTAAAAAAAGATTACAAGATTTAGAAGAAGAACTTTCAACTGTGAAAAACAAATACAATGTTGAACTTGCAAGATGGGAAAGTGATAAGAAGGATATAAATGAAATAAAAGCTATAAAAGCAGAAATTGATTCTGTTAGAATAGATATTGAAAAAGCTGAAAGAGAATATGACTTTGAAAAACTTTCAGAATTAAGATATGGAAAGCTTGCAAATTTAGAATTAAAATTAGCTGAACTTAATGAAAAGAAAAAAGAAAAAGAAAGCTATCTAAAAGAAGAAGTTACAGAAGAAACAATAGCAGAAGTAATTTCTAAATGGACAAATATTCCTATTAAAAAATTGGTGGAAGGTGAAAAAGAAAAGCTACTACATCTTGGAGATATTTTGCATAAAAGAGTTGTAGGACAAGATGAAGCTATTGATTTGGTTAGGGATTGTATTTTAAGATCAAGAAGTGGATTGAAAGATGAAAATAAACCTATAGGTTCATTTATATTCTTAGGACCCACAGGGGTTGGGAAAACTGAATTAGCAAAAACATTATGTGAAAGTATGTTTGATAGCGAAAAAAATCTTGTTAGAATAGATATGAGTGAATATATGGAAAAACATTCTGTTTCAAGACTAATAGGAGCTCCTCCTGGATATGTAGGATATGATGAAGGAGGTCAACTTACTGAAAGAGTTAGAAGGAATCCATATTGTGTAATTCTATTTGACGAAATTGAAAAAGCTCATCCTGATGTATTTAATATTCTTTTACAAGTTCTTGATGATGGAAGACTTACTGATAATCAGGGAAGAGTTGTAGATTTTAAAAATACGATTATAATTATGACTTCAAATATAGGTTCAATTTATTTGCTTGATGGAATTGATGAAAATGGTAAGATTACTAAAGAAGCTGAAAATGAAGTTATGAAAGAGTTGAAAAACTCTTTTAGACCTGAATTTTTAAATAGAGTTGATGATATAGTATTATTCAAGCCATTACAAAAAGAAGAACTTTATAAGATAATTGATATGACTATTTCAGAAATTGAAGATAGGTTAAAAGATATTGGAGTAAAAATTAATTTAGACGAAGAATGTAAAAAATTAATTTTAGATTCAACTTATTCATTTAACTATGGAGCTAGAATAATAAAAAGATACATTCAAAAAAATATTGAAACTGAGATTGCTACAAAAATAATTGAAGGAAAAATTACTACAAATTCAACAATAAATTTTAAAAATATAAATGGAAAAATTTGTATTTCATAAAACTATATGTTATAGATATAAGGAGCTAAGAATAGAAAAATCTTAGCTTTTTTATATTTTAGGTTTAGTAACTAAATTTTAAAAGCATCCTTTTATTTCCTTTAAAAAATAGTAAGAGTTGTAAAATTATTGTAGGAAAGTTCTTATATAGTTAATTTGTTTTTTAGTTTTAATAGTTTAATATAATAATTTTTTTGTTGTAAAACATTATAAATATTTGAAATATAATAGATTTTGTGTTAGAATATAGTCATATATTTAAGTTTAGGAGGCATATTATGGATCAGGTGACTATGCAATTAGTTATGATAGGTGGTTTTATGGTTATTGCTTATTTTCTTATGATTAAACCTCAAAAGAAAAGACAAAAAGCCATAATGGATATGAGAAATAATTTAAAAATAGGAGATAATATAGTTACAATTGGTGGAATTAAAGGTAAGATTATTGAACTTACTGATACTGACGTTGTAATTGAAACATCTGATGGAACAAAAATAGAATTTATTAAATCTGCTATTCATTCTATCGTTAGCAAATCTGAAGAATCTTCTGAAGAAGATGATGAAGAAGAGGAAGATAGCGAAGAAAATTAATTTTTAATTAAATAGACGGATTTCGTCTATTTTTTTCTTTATAGGTAATATTGAAAGGAGGTATTTATGAAAAAATGGTTTATTAAGTCTGATAATGGATTAACTAAAGAAAATTTCAAAAATAATAATGAATTTTCTTATATAACTTGTCAACTTTTGGCAAACAGAAAAATTGATTATAAAAATGTAAAAAAATTTTTATATCCTGATTATAAATACCTCCATAATCCTTTTTTGATGAAAGATTTAGATACAGCTATTGAAATTATTGTTGATGCTATAGATAATAATTTGCATATACAAATTGTTGGAGATTATGATCAAGACGGTAATTCTGCAACTGTTGTTCTAATGAAGGGAATAGGTTTTTTTACTGATAATATCAGTTTTGCTATTCCACACAGAGTAGAAGATGGTTATGGTATTTCAAAGGGAATTGTAGATAATGCTAAAGAAAATGGCGTTGATTTAATTATAACTTGTGATAATGGAACATCTGCATTTGAAGTTGCGGAATATTGTAATTCTATAAATATTCCAATGATTATAACTGATCATCATCAGGTATGTTTTGATGGTGAAAAAAATCAAATTCTTCCTAAAGCAAAAGCAGTAATAAACCCTCATAGGGTAGATTGTGAATATCCATTTAAAGAATTATGTGGTGCCGGAGTTGCATTTAAGTTAATGCAGGCATTATTTGATGAATTAGGTGGCGACGAAAATTATTTGATAGATTTATTACAATTTGTATCTATGGGAACGGTTTGTGATGTTGTTGACCTAGTTGATGAAAATAGATTTTTTGTGAAAAAAGGATTAGAATTATTAAATTCTAGTGATAATATTGGAGTAAATAAATTAAAAAAAGAGAATGAGGTAGGAAAAATAACAGCTACTTCATTAGGATTTAAATTAGGACCTTGTATTAATGCTGCAGGAAGACTAGAGTCTGCAAGCATTGGTGTTAATTTGTTTTTAGAAGAAGATGAAGAGTCTGCTGATAACTATGCTAAGAAATTAGTTGAATTAAATGGTAAAAGAAAAGATTTAACTAACGAAGCATACTCCAGAGTGAATTTAAAAATTAAGGAAAATAAATATTTTGAAGATGATATTATTGTAGTATATGATGAAGAAATTCATGAATCAATTGCTGGAATTGTTGCAGGAAGAATTAAAGATTATTATTATAAACCAACTTTAGTTTTTTCAAAAGCAAAAGAAGAAGGTATTTTAAAAGGAAGTGCTAGGAGCATTGAAGATTATGATATAATTTCAAAACTTAGAGATTTTTCAAATCTTTTTGAAAAATTAGGAGGACATGCTATGGCAGCGGGTTTCTCAATAAAAGAAGAAAATTTAGATATATTGCGAAATGAATTAAATAAGAATTCTAATTTGATTTCAGAAAATTTTATAGAAAAAGTAAAGATTGATTGTTCATTAGATTTTAGATTATTAAATTATAATATTGTGGATGAATTAAAATTATTAGAACCTTATGGAAAAGCAAATCCAGAGCCTCTATTTGGAACTAAAAATGTAGAAATAAAATCTATTTCTATTATAGGAAAAAATAAAAATGTAATAAAATTAATTTTAAGTCAAGATAATGTAGAATTTAGTGGAATTATTTTTACTAATTACGATAAATATATTAAGTATTTTAACGAAAAGTTTAAAACTAATAATATAATATCAGAACAGAATAATATTAAAAATAAATTTGTAGATATTTTATATACTCCTGTAATTAATGAGTATATGCATACAAAATCGATACAATTACTAATAAAAGATATAAGGTAGGAGGTGAGAACAATGTTAGATGAATTATTATCAAAAATTAAAAGCTATAATCCAAATACAGATGTTGAAAGAATTACAAAAGCATATGATTTTACCAAAGAATGTCATGAAGGTCAATTCAGAAATTCCGGAGAACCATATTTTATCCATCCTGTGGCGGTAGCTAATATTTTAGCAGATTTATATATGGATGATGCAACAATTATTGCTGGCCTTATGCATGATATTTTAGAAGATACGGAAGTTACATTTGAAGAGATGGCAGAAATGTTTGATGAAGAAATTGCAAATCTTGTAGATGGAGTTACAAAACTTAAAAAAATTAAGTATCAAAGTAAACAAGAATCACAAGCAGATAATTTGAGAAAAATGCTTTTAGCTATGAATTCAGATATTAGAGTTATAATAATAAAAATTGCAGATAGACTTCATAATATCAGAACTTTGGAATATATGAAAAAAGCTAAGCAATTAGAGAAAGCAAAAGAAACTTTAGAAATTTATGCACCTTTAGCTTATAGACTAGGTATGAGTAATGTTAAATGGGAACTTGAAGATTTATCTTTAAGGTATTTAGAACCTGAAATATATTATGACTTAGCTGAAAGAGTTAAGAAAAAGAGAAGTGAAAGAGAAAAAATTATAAATGATATTATTGAAGAAATAAGTAAGAGTTTAAAAGAACATAATATTCAAGGAGAAATAAGCGGAAGACCAAAGAGTTTATATAGTATTTATAAGAAAATGTATAAACAAAATAAGAGTTTTGATGAAATTTTTGATTTAACAGCTGTTAGAATTATTGTTCCAACAATTAGTGACTGTTATGCTGTTTTAGGAATAGTTCATTCTAAATGGAAACCAATACCTTCAAGGTTTAAGGACTACATTGCAGTACCAAAACCTAATTTATATCAATCTTTGCACAATACACTTATTAGTAATTCTGGAGATGTATTTGAGGTGCAAATTAGGACTTTTGAAATGCATAAAACCGCAGAATATGGGATTGCTGCACATTGGAAATATAAGGCCGGTGTTGATAGAAGCACAAGTTTTGATGATAAATTAACTTGGCTTAGACAACTTATGGATTGGCAAAGAGAAGTAAATGATAATAGAGAATTTATTACTTCTTTTAAAGAAGACTTTGTTTCTGATGAAGTTTTTGTCTTTTCTCCAAAAGGTGATGTTATAAATTTGATAGCTGGAGCAACACCTATAGATTTTGCTTATAAAGTTCACACAGCAGTTGGGAATAATTGTGTTGGAGCTAAAGTTGATGGTAGAATAGTTCCATTAAATTATAAGTTAAAAAATGGAAATATAGTAGAAATACTTACTAACCCTAATTCATCAGGTCCTAGTAAGGATTGGCTTAAGATTGTTAAATCTTCTCAAGCTAAGACTAAAATAAAACAATGGTTTAAAAAAGAGAATAAGGCTTTAAATATCGTTCAAGGTAGAGATATGCTTGAAAAAGAAGTTAGGAGATTAGGTTTTACTTATAGTAAGATTTTAAAAGATGATTGGCTTTTACAAATTGCAAAAAGATTGAGCTTTAATACAATTGATGAAATGTATGCTGGAATTGGTTTTGGAAGCATTAATTTAAAACAGATTATACCAAGATTAAAAGAATTTTATAGCGATTATTATCAGGAATCAGCTGATGATATAATTAATCGAGTTAAAAGTGAAAAGTCTGAGAGTAAACTTAATTCTAAAGGAGTTATTGTAAAAGGAATTGATAATATAGAAGTTAGCTTTGCGAAATGTTGTAATCCTCTTCCAGGAGATGAAATAGTAGGGTATATTACAAAAGGTAGAGGGATTTCTATTCATAATTGCAATTGTACTAATATAAAAAATGTTATAAATCGAGATAGACTTATTGCAGTTGAATGGACCAATACTAAAAATTTATTTTATAAAGTTGAAGTTGCAGTTATTTCTTTAGATCAAGTTGGAGCATTGGCAGATGTAGCTCATATTATTTCAGAATCAAAATTAAATTTAGTAGGTATAACTGCAAAAACCGGAAAAGACAAAACTTTTATTACTAATATTATAGTTGAAATAAAAAATATTGATGAACTTGATAGGTTAATAAATAAAATTAAATCTTTAAAAGGTATACTTGATGTATATAGGGTGAGAGCATAATGAGAGCTATATTACAGAGAGTTAATTTTGCAAGTGTAGAAGTTGATAAAAAGGAAGTATCCAGAATTAGTAAGGGACTACTTCTTTTTGTTGGCTTTGGAAAAGAAGATACTGATTATGATTTAAAGTATATTTTTAAAAAAATTATAAATCTTAGAATTTTTGAAGACCAAAATTCTAAAATGAATCTATCAGTTTTAGATAAAGGGTATGAAATTTTGATTGTTTCACAATTTACTTTATATGGTGATTGTAGAAAAGGTAATAGGCCTAGTTTTGATAGTAGTTTATCTGTTTTTGAAGCTAAGAAAAAATATGAAGAATTTTTGAAATTATTTTATGATAATGATATTGCAATTAAGACAGGAATATTTCAAGCTGATATGAAAATATTGCTTGAAAATAACGGACCTGTTACAATTCAGTTGGATTCCGAGAAAAGTTATTAGGAGATAATTATGAATATAAAAAGAATAGTTGTTGGAGTATATGCAGTAAACTGCTATATCGTTTATAATGATAATAAAAATGGATTTATAGTAGACCCAGGTGGAGATAGTGATGATATTATTAAATTTGTTGATAAAGAAAACATAAAATTAGAATTTATATTGCTAACTCATGGTCATGCAGACCATATTGGAGCTGTAAAAATTATAAAAGAAAAATATGATTTACCTATTTATACTAGTATAAATGAAAAAGATTTATTAGAAGATCCTATCTTAAATTTATCAAAATCAATTCCACCTTTTAAAGATATAGAGTTAATAGCAGATAGATGGCTTTATGATGAAGAAATAATAGATTTTTATGGGGAAAAACTTTATATAATGGAAACACCTGGACATACAATTGGAAGTATCTGTATTCTTATGGATGGTGTTATATTTTCAGGAGATACATTATTTAGAATGAGCATAGGAAGAAGTGATTTACCTACGGGAAGTTTTGATGAAATAATTAATTCTGTAAAAAAATTATATAATTTAAAAAAGGATTATAGAATATTGCCGGGTCACGGTGCAGAGAGTAATTTGCAATTTGAAAGAGAAAATAATCCGTTTATGAAAAATATGTAAAGATAGTGGGAGATACAATAAATGTATGATATTATAGTGATAGGTTGTGGAGTAATAGGTGCGAGTGTTGCTTATGAATTATCTAAGTATAATTTAAAAGTCTTAGTATTAGAAAAAGAAATTGATGTTGCTGATGGAACTACAAAGGCAAATAGTGGAATTTTACATTCAGGCTATGATCCTGAACCCGGAACATTAATGGCAAGGTTAAATGTAGAAGGTTCAAAAAGAATTAAAGAATTGGTAAAAAAATTAGATGTTCAATATAATGAATGTGGTTCATTAGTTTTAGCTTTTAATGAAGAAGATGAAAAAACTTTAGAAAAATTGTTAGATAATGGTATTAAAAATGGTGTTGAAAATCTGAGAATTATCAATAAAGAAGAAATTGAAAAAATAGAACCAAATATCAATAAAACTGTAACTAAAGCACTATTTTCACCAGGTGCAGGAGTAATAGATCCTTGGGAATTATGTATAGCAATGTCTCAAGTTGCTGTTTCAAATGGAGTTGAAATAAAATTAAATAGTGAAGTTGTAGATATTATAAAAGAAGATGAAAAGTTCATAGTAAAAACTAAAGATAATACATATACATCCAAATATATAGTAAATGCAGCAGGAGTAAATTCAGATAAAGTGCATAATATGGTTTGTGAAAAGGAATTTGAAATAACACCATCTAGAGGTCAATATTTTATATTAGATAAAAGTCAAAAAGATCTTGTTAAACATGTACTATTTCAATGTCCATCTAAAGCGGGTAAGGGAGTTTTAATTGCTCCTACATCACATAATAATATTATAATCGGTCCCAATGCTGAAAGCAATTCAGAAATTTTTGATAAATCAACAACTTTTGAGGGATTAAATGAGGTAAAAGAAAAAGTTTCAAAAACCATTTCTAATATTCCTTACTGGGAAAACATTAATAATTTTTCAGGGTTAAGGGCTAATAGTACAGAGCCTGATTTTATAATTAGGGAAGCAAAAAGCTGTAAAAATTTTGTTGACTTAGCTGGAATAAAATCTCCAGGCTTAGCTTCTTGTGCTGCTATTGGATTAATGTGTTTAGATATTTTAAAGGATATTGGTGTAGTTTTTGTAGAAAAAGAAAATTATATTGATAACAGAAAAATTATAAGAATAAAACATCTATCTCCTGAAGAAAAATCAGAAAAAATTAGAGAAAATCCTCTTTATGGGAATATAATTTGTAGATGTATAACTGTTTCTGAGGGAGAAATTATAGATTCATTAAATATGCCTTTACCTCCAAGAACACTTGGTGCTGTTAAAAAAAGGACAGGAGCTGGTATGGGACGTTGTTTAGGTGGTTTTTGTGGTCCAAAAGTATTAGATATAATTTCAAGAGAATTAAATATTCCACCGGAAGAAGTTTATAATACTAATTTTGGAAGTTATATTATAACTGGAAAAACAAAAGAAGGGGAGTAAAGTACCTAATATGGAAAATTATGATTTAGTTGTTATTGGCGGAGGTCCTGCAGGGCTAGCTGCTGCTTGTGAAGCTAAGAAAAATGGAATAGATAAAGTATTGATTTTAGAAAGAGATAAAGAGGCTGGTGGAATTTTAAATCAATGTATTCATAACGGATTTGGATTACATTATTTTAAAGAAGAATTAACAGGACCAGAATATGCCCAAAGATTTATTGATTTAGCAAGAGAATATAATGTTGAAATAAGATTAAATTCAATGGTATTAGATTTTGATGAAAACAAAATTATTCATGCAATAAGCAAGGATTATGGCTATCAAATAATACAAACAAAAGCAATTGTACTTGCAATGGGATGTAGAGAAAGAACGAGAGGAGCAATTTCTATACCTGGAGATAGACCTTCTGGAGTATTAACTGCAGGTTCTGCTCAAATGTATGTTAATATGCAAGGCCTTATGTGTGGTAAAAAGATTGTTATTTTAGGTTCAGGAGATATTGGATTAATAATGGCAAGAAGATTATCTTTGGAAGGGGCTGAAGTTATAGCTTGTGTAGAACTTATGCCTTATTCGAATGGTCTTGCAAGAAATATAGTCCAATGTTTACATGATTATAACATCCCATTGTTACTTTCTCATACTGTTACCAACATCATTGGGAAAGATAGACTTGAAAAAGTTGTTATAAGTAAAGTTGATGAAAATAGAGTTCCTATAAAAGGTACTGAAATAGAATTAGAATGTGATACATTATTACTTTCTGTAGGCTTAATTCCAGAAAATGAAATTACTCGAGAAATTGGCATCGAAATAGATGGAAGAACTAAAGGAGCTTTTGTTTTTGAAAATATGGAAACAAGTATGGATGGAGTTTTTGCATGTGGTAATGTATGCCATGTTCATGATTTAGTAGATTTTGTTACAGGAGAAAGTCAAAAAGCTGGTAGAGCAGCTGCAAAATACATTTTTGATAATAATTTATTTGAAAGTAGAAAGATTGAGATTTTAAATGGAGATGGAATTTTTTATACAGTTCCTCAAAATATTAGGGTTGAAAATATGGAAAATAGATTAGAAATATTTTTCAGAGTAAAAAGTGTAGAAAAAAATATTATAATTAAAGTTGCGGATGAGAATGGAAAAATTATAAAAGAATTTAAGAAATCTCATGTTGCACCAGCTGAAATGGAAAAAATTGCTTTAACAAAAAAACAAATAGAGTTTGTAAGTACGGATAAGATAATTATATCTATGGAAAAAGGAGATAATTAACTATGAAAGATATGGTATGTATTGTTTGTCCTGTTGGATGTCGAATATCAGTTGATGAAGAAAATAATTATAAAGTAATAGGAAATAAATGTCCAAAGGGGTCAAATTATGGAAAAAAAGAATTGACTTTTCCAACTAGAACTATAACTTCCACTGTAAAGATAAAAAATGCCATTCATAATAGATTACCAGTAAAAACTTCACAAGAAATTCCTAAAAATCTGATTTTTGATATTATGAGAGAATTGAATAAAGTCGAAGTTGTTTCTCCGATAAAAGTTGGCGATATTATTTTGGAAAACGTATTAAATACTGGTGCAAATATCATTGCAAGTAGAGATATGTGATTTATTATAAGGGTATTAAATATTACAAATTTTTATATAGATTGATTTCAGACTAGAAAGGTGATTAAATGAAAAAGATATATATTA
The DNA here is from genome assembly GCF_035282425.1 of Parvimonas sp. M20. Taxonomy (NCBI): domain Bacteria; kingdom Bacillati; phylum Bacillota; class Tissierellia; order Tissierellales; family Peptoniphilaceae; genus Parvimonas; species Parvimonas sp. M20. Next base: position 222,953 of record NZ_JAYKBQ010000001.1, read on the forward strand.
TAGGCTTAGTTATAATTTTAATAGGAGGTGTTTTTATGGCTTTTAGTTTAAATGGAAACAGAGCAAAACACAAAGAAGAATTTAGAGAAAGACAAGAAAGACTTGCCCTATATTTTGTAAATAATTATGAATTAACGAATGGTGAAGAAATTAAAGAAATAAAAATTACAAGTTTCTTTAAAAACAAAATGACGGGATCATGGCGTTGTTCTTTTTTAATAAATGGAAAATATTCTGCTAATGTTTCGGAAAGTGACAGAACAAGAGAAATTGATGGTGCTGGATATCACGGAGAGGATTTTAAAGAAATATTACCGCCAAAAAATAATAAAAAATTAGAAGCAAAGATAGAATATTTTGAGGATTAGAATATGAGTAATGTAAAGATTACAGATTATGATTATAACAAAATTTCACAAGAAGTATATAATGTTCGTAAAGATAAAAAAGGTGTTGACATCGTTGAAAAAGAAGGTGAATTTAAAAAATCTAATAATAGATTTAAAGTTTTAGAAGTACTAGACCATGAAAATGGAATGCAAGCAATGGCAGTTGCTCCAATAATAAATGGAAAAGTGGATACAAAACATATTGTAATTGCTTATGCAGGAACTGATGAATGGAATGATATTGAAACAGATGCTCAAATGATAGGATTTGGAAATACAGAAACACTGAATACAAGTTTTGGTTCGGGCAGATATAGTGAAACCCATGATGCTCAATCAAAGACTGCATTAGAATTTGCAGATAAGATAAAAGCAGAATATCCAGATTCTATAATAACTA